>JAICPS010000160.1 GCA_025929715.1 Anaerolineae bacterium
GTGCTGGTTACCGTGTGATGCAAGATAAGATGTGACACCGGATGGTAATCCAGGCCGTCCGTATACTCACACGCGGGATCGAAGCACCAGCCATCGTGTGGAATATCGGGGTCACCGCGCGGAATGACCGCCGGCTTCGGAAAAGTGCCTTCTTCCTGCTGGGGAGCCGGCAGCGCCTGCACCTGAGCGATCAGCTCCTCCGTGGTGGGACCGGCTGTGGAATCAATGAAGTCGATTCGCAGCGCCTCCAGGCGCGGATCTGTTCCGCCCGGCAGCCGCATAAGAAACACGCGAACTTGCACGTTGCGATGCGTCATGTCCTCTGCAGGCACGACGAGCATGTCACCCGTAACCATCGTATCGCCCGGCAGCATGTTGTCGTGGCTGGCGTGTATGGGGATCCACTCGCTCCACTCGTCGCCCTTCGCCGTGCGAAACTCGAATTCCAGAGGGTGTTCCGGCGCATCGTTTGGGGGAAGCGTGGCCTGCCATTGCGGCACGAGCGCGTTGAAAGGAATTGGCGCCTCAAATTCAGGCGAGGTATAGCTGGCGCTAACGACGTTTTCGACCATGCTCAGCCCGGGAGGACCGGCGACGGCATTGTCTGCGTCGCCCTCGGTAAAATCCTCACCGCGAAACCAGATCAAGTCAGAAAATATGGCATTTGGCGGTTCATCGGCAGCGGCGACTTGAAAGCTAATCAAGAGTGACAAGAACAAGAATCCGCGAATTAGCACAGATCTCTGCATGGGTTCCTCCGGCACTAGGCATAACGATACGACAGCTGATTTTTATATTTCTTCGCGCCCAAAGTCAACCCACGACTTGATTCGTAGACTCTAGCCGAGATAGCCCATTGTGAGGCGGTTGCCTCTGTGTTATTCTTGCGCCTCAGCATGGATGCCAGCTTTACTCTTAGAAGAAACGAAGTTCTACGCTTGGCGCTGATCGCGCTCTTCTTCGCGTGGCTGATCTTCAGCATCAGCAGCTTCTTCGTCGTAAATAAACCGCTTGATACGGGCTTCGGCCAGAATATCATCGCGGCGCTTGGCGCGCTGGCTTTGTCGCCGGCCGCCATAAGCCGCACCCTGCTGGATATGGGCGCCACCGTGTGGATAGGCTTCGTAGCGCTGGGGACAGGCATTACTCTATGGGACGTGCTCGTTGATGAGCGAAGTGATGACCTCGCCACGCTTGTATTCGCGGCCGGTCTTGGCTTCGGAGCCCTGGGCCTGCTGACACTGGCGCTAGGGTTGCTTGGGCTAATCACCCGGCCAATTTTCCTGGCCATTCTCGGCCTGCTTACCGTTGCAACTGGACCCGGCGCAATCGGGCTGTTAAAGAACTTCCGCTGGCAGCGGCCCCCACGGTCGGCTGCGCTCTTTTTGTTGGTGGCGTTGGGCATGACCCTGGCTTTGGCCCTGCTGCCGCCAACCAGTTGGGATGGTCTCTTCTATCACTTAAAGGCGCCCAAGCTCTACCTTCAATCCGGTTTCATCCGGCCGGGCATCGACATCCCGCACCTCAATTTTCCTTCCTTGTTTGAAATGTTATTCCTTCTCGCGATGGAGCTGCGAGGTGACGTGGCGGCCAAGCTCATCCACATGCTTTACATGCTTTTGCTTGGTGGCATCGTCTATCTGCTCGCAACGCGCTCGCTTCGAGTAAGAAACGGCTGGCTTTCCCTCGTATTTCTCTACAGCACCCCGCTTATCGTGGTGGTAGGCGCCTGGGCGTACAATGACCTGGCGCTGTCCTATTATAGTCTTGCCGCGCTATATACTTTCCAGCGCTGGGATGAAACGCAGAACGAGCGCTGGCTGCTGCTCGCGGGTGTGTTGTCAGGCTTTATGATGGGGCTGAAGTATACATCCGTCGTGATCGTTATTTTCCTGGTGACGATGATCATTTGGCGCCAGCGCCGTGATCTTGGTCACACCATCAGGCCTTTGCTGTACTTCGTGCTGCCGGCAGTCGCGCTTGTTGCTCCCTGGCTGATTAAGAACTGGCTATTTACTGGGAATCCGGTTTATCCCTTTCTTTTCGGCGGACAGTTCTGGGATGATTTCCGGGCGGCAAAATATAGTGGCGCCGGAAGCGGTATCGGCCTTGACTTGCAGGCTCTCTTACGTCTACCGTACGATATGACCCTGGGATACGCCGATGCCAGCCAGGAAGCAACAATCGGTCCTTTCTACCTTATCTTTTTGCCGCTGATCCTAATCTACTCGCTAACCAGTGTTCGAGAAAAGGCACCACCCGCTTTCAGCTTTCTACTCGTCTACTCGCTGATCTCATTCGCATTCTGGACCGCCGGGGTAATCAGCTCGGCCGGCCTATGGCAGGCAAGACTGCTCCTGCCGGGAATCGTCGCGCTTTGTCCCGTACTGGCCTGGATCATGGAAGATCTGGCCCGCTTCGACCACCCAAGTTTCTCGCTCCGCCGTTTTTTGCGGCTCGTGTCCGTCTTTGTCGTTGCCCTGCTACTTCTGGCGCAGGCCAATTCCTGGTTTCAGATCAATCCCCTTGCCTACCTTTCTGGTTCGGAAACGAGCACGGATTACCTGCGCCGCAGGCTCGGCGCTCATTATCAGGCGATGGAAGGGATAAATTCCGAGTTAGCAGCAGATGCGATCGTCGTATTCCTCTGGGAACCACGCAGTTACTACTGCGACCTCGACTGCCGCCCCGATTCGATTCTGGATAGCTTCGAGCATCTCGTCTTTATGTATGGCGACGCCGGTTCTATCGTCGAAAATTGGCATGACGAGAATGTGACACACATATTGATCAACGAAGTGGGGCTAGATTTTATAGTGGAGCACGCGGTTGATCCCGTGTCCGCGGAGGAGCTCGCGATCCTGCAGATACTCAGGGAAAAGTACCTGAGCCCGGTAAAGGCCTGGAACAACACATATACACTATACCGGGTGAAATAAATGCGGGAGACCGGCTAGCATGCACTTCAGGCAGAAACATCTAGATTTTGCAGCCAAGATCACTTTTCTCTTTCTCCTGGCAGGCTTCGTACTCATTGCCTATGCCAGCGGCGGGGTTGACTTTCGTGGGTATTATGGCGCCGCCGTTGTCGTCACGCGGGGAGGAAATCCCTACGACTACACCCAGCTTGCTCCAGTGCTTGAGGAAATTACCGGTTTCGCCGGCAACAATCCCTACTTTTATCCGCCCTGGTTCAGCCTCTTCTTCATACCGTTCACTCTACTACCGTTCCAGATCGCCCGTCTGATCTGGCTCGTGCTGAACGGTGGGCTCTTTTATTTTGGCCTGGCGTTCCTACAAGCCGCGTTGGAATGGAAGGTCGACGGTTGGAAGAAGTGGACAGTTTATCTGGCGGCAACACTGTCCTTTGCCGCGTACTGTCTGCGCAGCGAGCAGGTGGGGATCCTGCTGTTTTTTGCCCTGGCTTTGGGTCTATTAGCCATCAAGCGGCGACAATATGCTGTCGCCGGCCTGGCGCTTGTCTTGTTCGTCACCAAACCCTCGGTGACTTTGCCCGCGGCAGGCATCATCGTCCTCTGGCTTGTTTACCGGCAGCGCCGCTCCCTGTTATGGGCGGCCGGCTGGACCGCCGGACTTATCCTTCTCTCGTCTGTAGTCATTTCAAAGTGGTGGCAGTTTGACCGCAGTGGTTTTGGCCGGGGATTGGCCTACGCTCTCGACGGTCCAGACCAGATTGCCGCTGTGCGTGTTTTGTCCACTATTTACGATTTTCTGGACTTCGTGTTGGGTGTCGGCCCTCCGTTCCACTATCTGATCGCTACCGCTCTTGCAATCTCAGGTGTCGCCCTCGTTCTTGTGGCCTGGAGGCAGAGCAGATATCTTCCCACAACGCTTTCGGCGGCGCTGGTACTTACTTTTCTGGTAACGCCATATGCGCTGCAATACGATTATGTGGTCCTCGTTCTGCCCTTCTTCTGGATCGTCATGCACCTGGCGGCGCTAGAGAATACCTTGCGCGCAATGACCGTTGGTCTCCTGCTGTTTAGCTTCAGCGTTCTCATCTGGCAACAATGGTCATACCAGGGTTATTTTCAGCTGCTGGCCCTGGCAGGCGCCTTCGCTCTGACGCTACATGGCGTCGCGAAACGGTCGGCGCTCCCGGCGCAGACGCCGGGGAGCAGGAGCGCCCCGCTTCAGGCCTGAGCGCCGTTTTTCGCGGAAGCAACTTCCTTACCGGCACCTTCGTTAACCATCCAGGAATGGCTGGTAGAAAAGTGGAATGACCGTATTCGACAAGAAAAACAGATTCAGAGCCAGAAACACGGCGACGATGGCGGGTGTCATGTGCGCCTGCGCCCGGCGCGGCAGGAAAGCCGACCATCCAATGACGATGATCGTGGCGATAGGGCCCAGCGCCGGAAAGAGAAAGCGAGCCTGAAACTGCGGCGTGGTGAACGCGTTGCGCGTGACCACGATGAAAGCCAGCGCCGCCGCCAGCCACACAGCGCGCCAGGCCGCAGTTGGCAGCGCCAGGCGTCGTGCCGGATCTTGCACGCGCATGCGCACCCACGCTAAAAGCAGGACCGCCCAGGCGATGATCGGCAGTGACCACGACAGACGCCACCAGGCGCCGAGCACCTGCACCGCCACGCCCAAAGCCGTGAGCAACGCAGCGGCGAAGACGAGCCACGCCCAAAAGCGACGGCGCTGCCAGCCGGCAAAAAGCAGGCGCAGGCTGAACAAGGCGCCCACCCAGGCTCCCGTCCATAACGCCGCCCACAGCCAGCGCGGCAGGGCGGCATGCTTCCAACCTATCTGGCCCCAGTAGCCCGCGGCATAATACGATAAGATTTGCCCCAGCGACCATCCCTCGAAAATGTCGGGCCGCATGTAGGTAAGACGCCACCACAAAGTTCTAGTCAGGAAGCGAGCCGAGGCAGGCGCCGCGAACGCCAATCCGGCCGCCAGCACAGCAAGTGAAATGGCGACCGTGGCTACCAGCCGCCGGCGTGGGCCGCGCCAAGCGCGCCACGTCTGGACAAGCAGAAGCGCCGCGCTCATCGGTAAAATGGTCAGCTTAATCAAAAAGGGGCTCATAATTGCGGCCAGCGTCGCCAAAGACAGAATCAGTGAGTTCAGCGGGCGCAGCGCGCTCTCGACGAGTAAGCAGAAGAGTAATGCCCCTGCGGCATTAGCCAGGGCGTCATTACTGACCGACGTGGCGTTGTGTAAGAATTGAGGCGTCAGGCCTACGAGGGCCACGACAGCCAGTGGCGGAGGGCCGCCCTCCGCTGCGTCCAGCAGTCGCCCTACACCCTGGAAGATGAAAATAAGGGTCAGTCCACCCAGCGCCGCATTGAACCAGCGTAGTGTTTGCATTCCCCATAGAAAGCGATAGTTCTGCGCCGTCCAGCCGTAGCGCGTGTATTCACTTTCAGGTGTCAACGGCGGCCGGACCCTCCTGGTCAATTCGGAATCTATACTTTCGATAAGCTGAAAAATGCCGGCTGCCAGCCAGTAATAACCCGGCGGCTGCACAGCTTCGTAGCTGCGCTCAAACGGCGGCATCTCTCCCTGCCGCGCCAGATGTTCAATAACCAAATAATGCGCCGTCTCATCCGGCGCCTCCCAGGGCGGCACGAACACGGAGTAAACGACGGCGAGGAGCCCGTAGAGGGCGAGCAGGACGACGAGACGGCGGGTCATTCCCCTCTCCACTCCGCCCGCCGCTTATCCACAAACGCCTGCATACCCTCTTTCTGATCCCCTGTGCTAAACAGCATGTAAAAGAGTCGGCGTTCGTGAGCCAGCGCTGCGTTTAGCGGCATTTCGAAGGCAGCGTTGACGGCTTCTTTGGCCATTCGCACGGCGACCGGCGCGCGCGCTGCTATCTGTGACGCAAAATCAATGGCCTCCTGCAGATACGTCTCCACAGGTACAACCTTGTTGATCAGCCCAAAACGCGCCGCTTCGTCGGCGCTGAGGCGGCGGTCATTGAGTACCATTTCCATCGCCAGCGCCTTGCCCACGGCGCGCGTCAGGCGCTGTGTACCCCCCGCGCCGGGCATGACGCCCAGGTTGATCTCCGGCTGCCCGAACTGCGCCGAATCGCTGGCGACGATCATGTCGCAGGCCATCGCAAACTCGCAGCCGCCGCCAAGCGCAAAGCCCGATACGGCGGCGACGACCGGTTTGCCGATGCGCAGCAGGCGATCCCAGTAGTCAATGAAGGGATTGTTCAACATGTCTACCGGCCGCGCCTGGACCATTTCTTTAATGTCGGCGCCCGCCGCGAAAGCCCGCTCGTCGCCCGTAACGATCAGGCAGCCCACGTCAGGATCTGCATCAAACTGTTCCAGTGCGTGGATCACCTCACCCATCATCTCGCGATTCAGTGCATTTAGGGCTTTAGGCCGGTTGAATTGCGCCACCCCTACCCCCTTCTCCCGGCGGGTCAATATATTCTGATAATCCATGGCACGCTCCTTATCCAGCTACTGTGTCAGTCGTAGCCGATTTTGTAAATCGGCCGGACGAAATACAATTTCGACCTACATATCTAAACGCGATAATCCGCTTCCTCTTTCGGCCACAAACGCCAAATAAAGATTAGAAAGAAAGTCGCCGTAACGGCGTATAAGGTATGCAATTCGTCAGGCAGCGGCCGGGCTTCCGGCAACAAGATGTGCCAGGTCGTCAGGCTCTGCATGGCCTGAACGATGACCGGTCCCAAAATTCCCCCTGTGCGCAGCCGGATTAGCCCGTAATAGGGACCCCAGGCCAGAAAGAAGAAGAAGCTATTAAGATCGGCGATGAAGGACTCCTCAAAAAAGACGAAACCCACCGCGCCGAAAAGGAGCCCACTGCTGACCGCGGCGGTCAGTGGCCCACGCCAATCGGCGACGCTGCGAAAAAGTAGCCCAAAAGTCCACAATTGCAGGGAAAAAGCCTCAAAAAGAAACAGATAAATGAATACACGCCCGAAACCGGGCGAGATGAGAAAATCCTGGCTGGACAACACAACGACGCGGGCCACGAAATATACAATCCAGCCCAACGTGGCGAAGCCAATGCCAGCGTAAAGGGGCCGGCCACCACGCAGGCCCAGATCAGATAGTCCATACCAGCGCAGACCCAACAATAGACTCACGGCGCCCGCGCCGGCAAGGAGCAGTGCGGACCCGTTCTGGTCATCGGGGAGAAGGTTCGCCGGAGCGCCCACAAGCAGGCTCACTAGCATCTGCAACACAACGCCGCCGATGATGGGAAGAGAGAAAGATAAGAAAACGCGTGTGGCAGGTGGGGGCAATGTGGACGGTTTGCGCATAACGGATCAATTGTAACATTGAACTAGAAGGCCGGCACTGGGGCCGGTTACACACGACGCGGGCTTGTGGGTCCTTCTACGGTGCTGAATTAACAGCAAATTAACACCACCCAGTGAACTAAAAAGTCTTGGCTGCCTTTACGCGGGCCAATAATTAGCGGCGTTCCGGCTTATTACCGCCATATGTGGCCTTTATCTGATTGCCGCACTCCTCCTGTTTTCCTTCACTCGGTTAGACACCAGGGCCAGAATTCGCTATAATGGGGGTTGTCTGCTGGTGCATTGAGCTGCCCCGCTATTGTGCGGGGTTGTTTGTTAAGATCCCCTGTTCTCCCTAAAGTAAATCGAAGAGAAGGCTAGGAGTTATGAACGATCAGAACGTTGTTTACGTTACGAAAGAAGGTCTGGAGAAGATGAAAGAGGAACTGGAGTACCTGACTAAAGTTAAACGTCCGGAAATCTCCGAGCGCCTGCAGGCAGCAATTTCGCAGGGCGATCTGTCGGAAAACGCCGATTACAGCTTTGCCAAGCAGGAACAGGCTTTCATGGAAGGCCGGATCATAGATCTGGAAGATTCACTTCGCCGCGCCAAAGTGATCAAAGATAGCGGTCCAGGCGACCGCGTTCGTGTCGGCAGCACCGTTACCATCCTAGAAAACGGTTTTGACGAAGAAGAGACCTATCGCATTGTCGGCGTACAAGAAGCGGATCCCGCCAACGGCTATATTTCTAACGAATCGCCCATCGGACGCGCGCTATTGGGTGCGAAAGCAGGCGAGGTCGTGACGGTGGAGACGCCGTCGGGCGGCCTGGAATTAACGATAAAGACTATCAGCTAGCGCTTCTCAAATTAGCGACGAAAATCAGACAGGGCGCCTCAGCAGGCGTCCTTTTCGTTGTGCCACTATGTTAGGGCAGCGACCCCAAAGGCAGGGGCTGCAACAGCGCATACTGCTCACCCTCTGCGGTCAGAAGACGCCTGCCGCTTTGCGGATCGTAGATTCCTAGCCGAACGCCTTCGGCACGGATCACCGATTCGCGCGGAATCTCGTGCTTTTGCAGCAAGATGTCGCCCTGGCGCCAGAAGGCCGCGGGCGCTCCCAGCCCGTCACCGTTAGCAACAACGGTCCCTTTTAGGTCCATGACGTGTAGAAAAATGCGCCGTTCGCCAGGCGGTGGTTGCAACACGCGCCAATAGGTGACGATCGCACATGGTCCGGCGCCGTCGCTCTGAAGACAGCTCTCCGTGGGTGTGTAGCCTAAAAAAGCAATCTCACCGCCAAACTCAACGGCCGCGGCTAATCGAGGCGCCAGCTCTGGCGCTTGCCGAATTGTGTAATGAACAAAGCTGCCGGCCGTGTCGCTGACCACGCCCGCTGTCTCCAATGGCGCGCGCAGGGCGCGATCAATGGGCAAGATCGTGGGGCGCACGATGACCCTCGAGCCTTCTCCGGAAGAAGCCGGGATGAGTAAAGAGCGCTGGGGATCGAAATAACGCAAAGCGAGATCGTCACGCCGCAATGTCAAATCCATGGTCGGCGAATCCATAGAATCCGGCGTCCATCCGGCGATGGCTATGTCCCGCGCTCCGGGCAATCGGTCCAGATATGCCGCTGCATCTGTCAACGCTTCCTGCCACACAAAACGTACTTCTTCGTTGGCCGGCCAGATGACGAA
>JAICPS010000162.1 GCA_025929715.1 Anaerolineae bacterium
CGAGTATGAGCATTGCAACATTGGCAGTGGCAAAAGGAACCCCCTACCAGATTGGCTACGCCACTGGCCGGCAGACGGCGCCATTCGTCAGGGCCAATCTGGCAGCTTTCTGGCGCGCGCTGCGTAAAGGCGAGCCAGACCGGCAGTGGCTTAGAGACAAGGCGCGCGAAGAACGCGGCCTGCTTCCGGCGCATTATATCGAGGAAATTGGCGGCATTGCCGCCGGCAGCGAGCTGCCCTTCGCCGATTTGCTGGCTTACAACCTCTTTGGAGATTGGGTCTTTTCCGATGGCTGCACGGTAATGATGGCTGTGGGCCAGGCCGGGCACAACGGCAACACGCTGTTCATGAAAAACAGCGATCAGGTCGGCAATGAGAGCATGGTCGGACCTAACTTCGTTCGGAACAAGGAGATCTACGTCATACAAATCGTCGCTCCCGACGAAGGCAACCGCATGATCGGCGTATCCGCCGCCGGTCGCACGGGCATAAAAGTGGGCGTTAACGACAAAGGGCTGGCGACTGGAAGTAACATCGCCCGCACGGTCGAGCTCCGGGAACGCCACGTGGACATCAGCCAGGTTCGGGCCAGCGACCGCACGCAGTTAATGCGACAGGGTCTGGAAAAGGACTCTGCCGTGGAGGCCGCAAATCTGATTTCCTATCTTATCCTGCAACACCCGACGAGCACTCCCGGCAGCATTGAATTCGCCGACAGCAAGGAAGGAATCATCGTCGAAGGCTCCTACACGCACCAGGCCATCGGCGTGGTCCGCGATGCTGTCGCCGCGCGCACCAACCGCTTCCAATTACTGGAATACACCAATCAGCCCGAGGATGTCTCCAGCGTCTGCCGCTACCAGCGTTGCCTGCAACTCTTACGCGAGAACGAGGGGCAGCTTACCATGGAAAAAATGGCCGAGTTTTCGCAGGACCACGCCAATGGCCCGGGACCAAATTCAATCTGTCGCCATGGCGCTGATTATCGCGAAGAAACGAGCCTGGGTGCGGCGGTCATTGAGATTGATAAGGAGGCGCCGGCAAAATCGTGCATCTCGATTGCCCTCGGCAAGCCTTGCCATGCCTGGCGTGGCGCCGGCGGCCATATTTCTCTGACATTCGACGACATTCTGGACGATATACCTGGAGGATTTCTGAACGGAGAGGTTTCGAAAAAGTTTTATAGCGAAGAGCCGTTTTCAGCCTGAGGGAGAAGGTGGATAGAGCAACAGTTCTTACCCAAACTGCGACCGCTGACGGAATAGAGCTGAGTCACGCGGAGAGGAACCGCACGCTGTTGCTGCTTTCTGGCGGGCATGGCGTGGCCCACTGGTACAACGGTATCTTGAGCGTGCTCTACCCGGCGCTCACTGTGTCTCTTGGCCTGTCCTTCAGCCAGGTAGGCTTATTCGACAGCAGCCGCGGCGCGCTTGCCGTCCTGGTTAGCCTCGCCGGGGGGTACCTGGCCGACGTGTTTGGCCATAGACGGCTGATGCTGGCGTTTGCCCTGGCATCGCTGGGAGTTTGTACCTTTTTCCTCAGTTTCTCGACGACGTTTATCGTCGCCCTGCTGTGGCTGACAATCGGCGGCATCGGCAACAGCCTGTGGCACCCTTACGCCCTGCCTGTGCTGAACACGTTGTTTGCAAAGCGCAGGGGACTGGCGATCGCCTTACATGACGCGGGCGCCAACAGTTTTCATGGCATAGCCCCTGTGGCAGTCGGCGCCATGCTCAGTGTGTGGCACTGGGAAACGGTGACGCGCCTTCACCTATGGCCGGGCGTGATAATGGGTCTGTTCCTGTTGCTGCTCATTCCCAAGGTCGAACTCGGGACGACAAAGAAGCAGACCAGGCACGGCTATCGTAGCGCCCTGGGTTCGGGATTGTTTCGGAATCGCCAGTTTCTTGTGGCCAGCGGCGTATCGGGGGGCCTCACCATGGGTCGATTGGGGTTGTTTACCTTTCTACCGCTTTTTCTGGCGTTTGAGCTGCACCTTGACTCGACATTTCAAGGTCTTTACATGGGCATTCTAACCCTGTCCGGCGCTTTGCTGTCGCCGCTGACGGGAATGCTCGCCGATCGTTTTGGTTTTCGAACTGTCTTAATGGTCGCCATGTTACTGGGCAGCATTGTCATTGCCGCGCTCTCGGTAACCCGCCACGGCATACTGTTGGCGGCCATGATTGCCTTCCTGGGCATTGCGCTGTTTTCGACACGCTCGCTGATCATGGTCTACGCCATGAATGTTGTGCCCGAGGAGTTGGGCGGAAGCAGCGTAGGCGCCGTCTTCTCTATCAACAGGATGTTTGGCATATTGGCGCCTTTGCTGGCCGGTTTCATGGCCGACATCTACGGCCTACGCATCGTATTTTACTTTCTCGGCGGCCTGGTGTTTGTCGGAATGCTACTTACTTTTGCCCTGCGCAGTGAGGTATAACGATGCCCCTAGCTTCTATTAACGGAATTAACCTTTACTACGAGACGCATGGGGCAGGCGAAGCGCTGATGTTAATCAGCGGTACCGGTGGTACCTGTGATAGCTGGCGACCCTATCAACTACCTGTTTTTTCGCAACACTATCAGGTGATCATCTTCGACCATCGCGGTGTTGGGCGCAGTGACAAGCCAGACGAAGCCTATTCGACGCGCGGCTTTGCTGCCGATGCTGTTGCCTTGCTTGATGTATTACATGTCGAGCGCGCACACATCATGGGCCATTCTATGGGTGGACGCGTTGCGCAGTGGATGGCCCTTGACGCCCCAAAGCGCGTGCGCAGCCTGATCCTGTCCAGCACCGGTTCCGGCAAATACGCCCCGCACGTCGAGATTTTGCGCGGCCTACCCCTTAAGCAGACTGAGGCCATGCTACAGCTAGGCTATGAACACTGGTGGGAAACGCATTTCCTGGACAATGATTTCATGTTTCCACCAGAGGTTCGCGAGAATCGTCCGCAGTTATTGGAGGAACGCCGCCACCTGGTGCGCGAAAGCAAACCTCCCCTACGGCCTTATCTCCGGCACGTAATCGCTCGCCAGGAGCACGAAACGACCCGGCTCATCCCCCTGATTTCGGCGCCCACACTTGTTCTCGTGGGTGCTGAGGACACAACCGTAGGGGGAACAGGCAGCCATTTGGAATCAGCCCGGGCGCTCGCGGAGCGCTTGCCGGATGCGCGGCTTCATGTCGTCGAAGGTGCGGCTCACGGTTATCTGTGGCAAAAGCCTGCACAAGCCAACCAGATCGTTATGGAGTTCTTGAGCGCCGTTCAGGGCAGATATGCAACTGTTGCTGTGTGCGAGAGAAAAGGAGGGCGTTATTGAGGAGAGTTAGAGGTCAGAACTTAAGTAGTCGGAAGCGAGCATGTGTAGGTTTTATTGGCAGTTTCCACGTCCAGAGGTAACCGGTACTTTGAAAGCGCCGGTCACCTGGAGCGGAAGTTAAGAGGAGGTGTGAGAAATGAATAGGCGTTCACTGCTACCGCTGGTGATACTGATATTCGTTGCGTTGTTCCTCGTTCAATGTTCTCCGCAACCTGCCGCACCCGAACAGGTTGAGGTGACTCGTATCGTCGAGCAGACCGTCGAAGAGGTCGTAGAGGTAACTCGCATCGTCGAACGCGAGGTAGAGGTGGAGGGTGAGGCAGTTGAGGTCACGCGCGTCGTAGAGGTTCCGGCAGAACCTCTTATCGTGCGCATCGCGTTCCCCTCCATTATCGACGTCGACGACGTGGCCGCTTTGCTGGCATTCGAAGCCATGGCGGAAGAAGGGTTCCCGGTCGTTCCAACGTTCTACGCACAGGGCGAGCTGGCGGCTGCCGCCGTCGCCGCAGGCCAGGCCGACATGGGCGCCGGCGCGGCTACAGTCTGGTTGAATGCTATCAATAATGGGGCGCCCATCGCCGGCATCATGGAACAGGCAGCCAACGGATGGTCGGTTGTATCCAGGATCGAAATTGAGGATTGCGCGGACGTGGACGGCCAACGCACGGCAATTCACAGTGAGGGTTCGGTGAGCACCGCAATGCTTTATGCCTGGATTGACTCGACCTGTCCGGAAATTGAACCCGAAATCCTGGTAATTCCCGGCTCGGAGAACCGCGCCGCGGCGCTCCTTGCCGGCGAAATTGACGTCACTCCGGCAGAATTGATCGATTCGGTTCGCATCATGGAATTGGCTCCCGGCGAGTACCATCGCATCGCCAACTTCGCCGTCGATCTTTCCGGGTTACGGACCGGTGGTTTCTGGGTCAACCGTGATTTCGCCGAGGCAAATCCGGAGGCTGTCAGAGCCTTTATTCGTAACGTGCTGGAGATTCACCGGCGCATCGCCGACGAACCGGATTGGTTCCAGGAGCAGGTTCCACGCTTCCTGGACATGAGCGAAGAGGATCTGGCGGTGCTGCCTACAATCGTCGAGGCCCTACTTGCCAATGATAACTACCCGGTGAATGGCGGCCTCACAGAGGAGAACGCTCAATATACGCTCGACTTCTTCACCGACAGCGGCGCTCTCGAACCGGGGCTGACGATGGAAGAGGCGTACGACCTGACGGCTCTAAACGACGTGCTGGCGGAGATCGGAGAGAGGTAATACCGGTTCTGCCTCAGGTGACCGGCGCTTTTGAGGCGCCGGTCACCTCTGACGGGCAAACGGAGGTAGGATGAAGTCACTAAGAATCTGGCATGAACGAGGCTGGAAAAAGCCAACTCCGGCGCAGGCCGACAGGCTGTGGAAGAGGTCGATGCAACTGCTCTTCTTCATTGTGTTTTTCATCGTCTGGGAGCTTTTTGCACGGTTAAACCCCGGTTTACTGATGGCCCCGTTCAGTCGTACGGTGACCGCCTGGTTAGAACTGATCGTATCGCCCGAACTCTACGATGCGTTGTGGACGAGCAATCAGGCGATGTTGATTGGGTTCGCGCTCGCTACGATCACGGCAATTCCGCTGGGTCTGTTGCTTGGCCGGCTGGAACGGATTGAGCGTTTCGTCGACCCGTATCTGAACGTACTCATCGTCACCCCGATGTCGGCGATTATCCCTCTGATCATCATCAGTATTGGGATCGGACTGGCGGCCCGAGTGTTGGTTGTATACGTCTTCGCCTTCCCCATCATTGTCGTGAACACGCGTACGGGCCTTAAGAACCTGGAGCCAACCCTCATTGAGATGGCCCAGGCATTCGGGGCGTCCGAATTGCAGCTCTGGAAAAAGATCCTGCTCCCGGGCGCCACTCCGGCCATGATGGCCGGTGTGCGGCTGGGGTTGGGCCGCGCTTTATCTGGCATGGTGGTCGTCGAGCTGCTTCTGGTGGCCGTTGGTCTGGGTAGAATGCTTCTCAGCGCGATGGGCTTTTTTCAACCCGCACGAATGTACGCAATCATCGTCGTTATCATCATCGAAGTTGTGCTTGTAATGAGCATTGCACGCCGTATTGAGGCGCGTCTTATTTCATGGAAGCCTCGCCTGGCTTAGGCGCTACCAGGTGGGCTGATCTAAGGTAGAGCACAGAAAATATGATCGAGATAAATGGTTGCTCAAAGGTTTATCGCAGCCGCGATGGGACAAGAGAGGTGCAGGCTCTCGATCGCGTTCATCTGACCATAGCTGAAAAGGAGTTCGTAGCGCTGCTGGGGCCAAGCGGCTGTGGCAAAACCACACTGTTAAAAATTATCGGCGGCCTGCTCTCCTGGACCGAAGGAGACGTAAGAATTGACGGCAAGAAAGTAACAGGACCTGGACCCGATCGCGCGCTCGTCTTCCAAAATTTTGCCCTGATGCCTTGGGCCAACGTGCTTACGAACGTTGCCTTCGGTCTGGAACTTAAAGGGGTGCCCAAGGAAGCGCGGACCGGAACAGCTATGCGGCTACTGGAAAAGATCGGGCTAGCCGGGTTTGAAAGCGCTTATCCCCGTCATCTATCTGGCGGTATGCAACAGCGAGTCGGTTTGGCGCGAGCGCTGGCGGTTAACCCCGTAACGTTGTTAATGGACGAACCTTTCGGCGCCCTGGATGCACAGACACGACGCCTGATGCAGGATGACCTATTGCGGTTGCTTGATCAGGAGCCTAAGACAGTTGTCTTTGTAACCCATGGCATGGACGAGGCCGTGCGCCTTGCAGACCGCATTGTGCTCATGAGTGCCCGGCCCGGCCGTGTTTCAGAAATTATTGATGTACCGTTCGGCCGGCCACGTCCCGCGGGTTACGACTCCGAGCCGGTATTCAACGAATTGAAGAACTACCTTTGGGAAAAGCTGAAGGCAATGCAGACGGATGGGGGTAAGGTTAACGGCGGCTGACGCGTGTGAGGTCGAATATGAGCGGACAGGTTACCACAACGAAGTCTCCGGCTAAGCAATCTAGCGCTGCCATGAGCCAACGGCTCGGCGCCAGGGCGCGGGTAGTGCTTGATCGCTGGGGACCGGAGGTCTCTGCCATTGCCGTGGGCATTATCGGTTGGGAAGTTCTGGGTCGCGTGCTTCAATTCCGCTTCTTTCCACCGCTGTCCGCTGTTCCTGAAGCGTGGTGGGAAATCTACCAGACAGGGGAGCTTATAACCGAGTTAATGATGAGCTTGCGGTCACTGGCCATAGGCTATGGTCTGGCTGTTGTCGCCGGGCTTGCCGTAGGCGTGCTAATGGGTCGCTATCGCAAAGTTGAATATTTTCTCGATCCCTTCATTGACATCAACCTCTCCACCCCTAGTCTGACTTACATTCCTGTGCTGTTTGCGCTATTCGGCGTCGGTGATGCAACGCGGTACATCATCGTCTTCTCCTACGCCTTCTTCATCATTGTCGTCAATACCGTTGCCGGAATCCGCTCCGTCGACCACGAGCTGCTGGAAATGGCGCGTTCCTTCGGCGCCAGTGAGGGTGCTTTGTTCCGTAAGATCATGTTGCCAGATGCGCTGCCGCTCATCATGGCCGGATTGCGGATTGGAATAACGCGCGCCGTGAAAGGCATGATCAATGGCGAGTTGTTTATTGCTCTGGTTGGCCTGGGCGCCAGGGTGCGCATTTATGGCGGCCAGTTCGACGTCGAAAAGGTATTGGCCCTGTTGGTTACCATCATCGTCGTCGCCCTAGCTGCAACTTCCGTCGTACAGATTATCGATCGCCGCCTTACCTTCTGGGCGGAAACCGTGCAGCGATGACGAGACTTTTGTCAAGTCGCGATATGCTTGCGCGCTTTACCATGTCCGACGTTATCCCCATGGTAGAGGCCGCCTACACGCAGGAGTCGCAATGCCAGGTCCTGTCTATACCGCGCCTTCAACTGCGGTCGTCACAGACGCAGACCTTCTTAAATGTTCTTCCGGCCCTTATGCCGGGCATGCAAGTAACCGGTCTAAATGCTTACACCGGCGGCAATAAGGGTCTTGGCCTTGTGCAAAAGGTAATCCTCTTATTCAGCACCATAGATGGACGACTCCTGGCGATGATGGAAGCCGATTGGATTAGCTGGATGCGCACCGGCGCCTCCAGCGGTGTCGCCACGAAGTATCTGGCGCGCCAGGACGCGCATTGCGCCGGCATCTTTGGCGCCGGTAAGCAAGCGCGCTCGCAACTCATGGCCCTTACTGCCGTGCGTCCTATCGAACGGGCGCTCGTCTACAGTCGTACAGCCGAACGGCGAGAACTATATGCTCGAGAAATGAGCAAACGCCTGAACATTGACGTTCGAGCCGTCGAATCACCTGAGGCCGTTCTGCGCGAAGCCGACGTCATTTGTACGGCTACATCGTCGCCCACACCGGTTTTTGACGGCCAATTCGTAAGGCAAGGCACACATATCAACGCTATCGGGCAGCATTACCCCGACCGGCGCGAAGTTGATTCGGAACTAGTATTGCGCAGCAGAGTCGTCGTGGATCACCGGCAGCGGGCGCTACAAGAAGATGGCGAAATCCTGATCCCATTGCGAGATGGGCTGTTCGACGAAGAGCATATTTTTGCGTCGCTCGGCGAAATTGTGGGCGGTACGAAGGTAGCCAGAACCGGAGATGAGATTACCCTGTTTACCTCTGGCGGCCTTGCCGGCGAGGTGCTATCGGTCGCCAACGGCGTCTATGGGGTTGCGCAGCAAGAGGGTTGGGGATTGGAAGTGGATTGGGATGTGGAAACGGAATATTGGAAAGGTGAAGGATAGTTATGGGCGCTCGCCTGGCCGGAAAAGTCGTCATTATCACCGGTGGGGGCCGAGGGATCGGCCGGGCGATTGCTATTGCCTGTGCGCGCGAAGGAGCCAGCGTGCTCGTGGCGTCGCGCACCGAGGAGGAATTGGTCGAGACGGCCGAGGAGATCCTGGCATTCGGAGGCCGGGTGCTGGCCGTGCGCGCTGACGTCAGCCACGAACAAAGCGTGCAGCACATGGTAGCGGAAACCGTCGAAAAATGGGGCCGAATAGACGTATTGGTCAACAACGCCGGCATTTCCGGCCCACAAGGGCTGGTTCACGAATTCTCCCTGAGCAATGCCGACGAAACGTGGGCCGTCAATTTGCGTGGGCCTATTTTGTGCAGCCGGGCGGTTGTTCCCCTTATGCTGCAGCAGGCGGCCGGCAACATCATCAACGTGTCGTCTGGCGCAGGCCAGCGAAAAGCGCGGCCACGCGTGCGTAGCCTGCCGTATCAGGTCTCGAAGTTTGCCCTGGAGGGACTTACCAATGCCATGGCCGTACAGTTCCGCGACGCGGGCATTAACGTCAACGCGCTGCAACCGGGCAGAATCGCCACGCGCGTACATAACGTAAGACCTGGTGATTCGATAGCGGGTTTGCGCCTGGGACTGCCGGAGGATGTCGTTCCCGCAGCCCTGTTTCTGGCAACGCTGGCGCCGGGCGCAATGACCGGTTTTTCGCTGGAGGCTCCCCTATTTAACCGGGGATTCAGGCCTGA
>JAICPS010000385.1 GCA_025929715.1 Anaerolineae bacterium
GATCATGATCTGGTTACGGCCGTAGTTCTGACGATAAGTGCCAAAATAACAGACACGCAGAGGAACTTTTGTACGGTTGCCTTGCATAGAGGCGCGATTATAGCCCGGCGCATCACGACCGGCATGCGTCGCCATGCTGCGGCGCGTCGTGGGACATTTGGTATGCTTGCCAGACTCTGACGGCGGCAGGATAATGGTAAGGTGACCGGCACTTCAAAAGAGCCAGTCACCTCAAAAAGAAGCTAGCGCAAGGGAGTTGTGGAAGATGGAACGTGAGAACGGACAGTGGCCTAGATTCGATTGGCGTGACAGGCATTTGATTATCACAGGCGGCGCCGGGTTTCTTGGTTCACACCTGGTGCGGCGCCTGCACCAGCGCGGGCTGCGTGAGGAGCAGATTACCGTGCCGCGCAAGGCGCAGTATGACCTGCGCCAGTGGGATGCGGCTCAGCAGCTGTTCGGCGACGCTCTGGCAGCATCAAACGCGCAACCTGAGCAGATCATCGTCATGCACCTGGCGGGGAACGTGGGCGGCATTGGCTATAACCGCGAGCATCCTGGCGAGCTGTTTTACGACAATATCATCATGGGCACGCAGATGATGGAGGCGGCGCGGCAGCGTGGCGTTGGCAAATTCGTCTCGGTTGGCACTATCTGCGCTTATCCGAAGTTCACACCGGTTCCCTTTCTCGAAGAAGATTTATGGCGCGGTTATCCCGAAGAGACGAACGCCCCCTACGGGCTGGCCAAAAAGATGCTGCTAGTTCAGAGCCAGGCCTATCGCCGCCAGTACGGATTTAACGGTATTTACCTGCTGCCGGTCAATTTGTATGGTCCCGGAGACAACTTTGATCCCGCTTCCTCGCACGTCATTCCGGCCCTGATCCACAAGTGTGTGGAGGCAATCGACAACGGCAGCGACGAGATCGTGGTGTGGGGCGACGGAAGTCCCACCCGCGAATTTCTATATGTGGACGATGCGGCCGACGGCATTATTTTGGCGACTGAGCGCTTTAACGAGCCGGAGGCGGTCAATCTAGGGTCCAGCGCAGAAATCAGCATCCGCGATCTTGCACAACAGATCGTCGCGCTCACCGGTTTCCAGGGACGCATTACCTGGGACACGAGCAAACCTAATGGCCAGCCGCGCCGCAAGCTAGACACCGGCCGCGCCAAAGCGTTGTTCGGCTTCGAAGCGAGCACTTCTTTTGCAGATGGTTTGTCCCGAACTGTGCAGGATTACCGGCGACAATACCGCCGCCATCCGGCTTGAGAGTCAGTGACGTTCCCGCGACGCTGATTGCGACCAAACTATCGTACCATAAGATGGCAACATAGGATGCCATGATCCTCATCACGGGAGCCACCGGCTTTATCGGTCGTTCGCTGCTGCGAGCCCTGGAACGCCAGGGACATCCCGTGCGCGCTTTCGAAGGGCACATCAACGACCTGCAGCAGCTTGCCGACGCGCTGGAGGGCGTAGAGTTTGTTTACCATCTTGCCAGCGCTGAGACGCGGGGACGCCCGCGTCATCTGCAGCGCATCGATGTGCAGGGCACCGAACGACTGGTTCGTGCTGCGCGCCGCGCCGAAATACAGAGGCTCGTAGTCATGAGCCGGCTCAACGCCGATCCCAACAGCCTCTTTCCGCTGCCCCAGGCCAAAGGGCAGGTCGAACGCTTGGTGCGGCAGAGCGGCATTCCCTACACCATCGTCCGATCAGCAACGCTGTTTGGCATTGAAGACCGCTTTCTGAATGTGATTGCCTCGCTCGCGGCGTGGACCTGGCCGTTGTTGTGGTTGCCCGGCGATGGCGCGGTGGCGCTGCAGCCGCTATGGGTAGAAGACCTGGTGCGCTGCCTGGTGTCACTCCTGGAACGGCCCGACCTTGCCGGCGAAACCGTCTCCGTTGCCGGCGAGGAGCGCTTCCGCTACCGCGAGCTGGCGCAAATCGTGACCGAAGCGGCAGGGCTTTCGTGCATCCCGGTCAAGGTCGATCTGCGACTGGTGCGCCCTGTGCGCTCGCTTACCATGGGTTGGTGGCGCCGCCCGCCCGTGACCAAATTTTTCTTGAATCGTTTCTCGATCCCGAACGTGGCGCCCTTCGATAGCGTCCTACGCACCTTCGATTTCCGCCCCGAGCGGCTGGTGGATCACCTGGCCTACCTCCGCCGCCCGGGCCTGCGCCTGCGCCTGTTCCGCCTCTAGAGCTGTCAGACGTTGTCACCCTGAACGGGTCCCATAAATGGGCGTCTTCGAAGTGAAGGGTCTCGCGCTAGATTCTTCGGCTGCGGACGCCTCAGAATGACGGGGCAACCGCCTGCCCCCGGTTGACGCTCTATTGGTCGCATGATAGCATCTTTCCATTATAAAAAGGCAATGTAAAGAGAATGGCAGACGAAATACGCATCGAAGATATTGCTCAGTACGAAGGCCAGGACGTAACCTTAAAAGGCTGGCTATACAACAGCACCGGAAAAGGGCGTTTGCAGTTCCTGCAGGTGCGCGATGGAACGGGTATTGTGCAGGCTGTCGCATTCAAGCCCGATCTTGACGAGGCTTTGTTTGAAGCTATCAAGCGCCTGGGCCAGGAATCATCACTAATCATGACCGGCAGTGTGCGCCAGGACGAGCGCGCTCCTGGGATCCCTGGCGGCTACGAAGTAGGCATCAAGTCACTCCAGGTGCTACAGGATGTAGAAGAGTATCCCATCACGCCTAAAGATCATGGCGTCGAGTTCCTCATGGAGAACCGCCATCTGTGGATACGTTCCAGCCAGCAATGGGCCATCCTACGCGTCCGGGCTGCCGTCAAGCGCGCCATCGTCGACTGGTTGGACGATAATGGATTCCTCAACGTCGACACGCCGATCATCACGCCCTCAGCTGCCGAAGGCACGAGCACCTTGTTTGAAGTCGACTTTTTTGACGACACGGCCTACCTTGCCCAGACCGGACAGCTATACAATGAGGCCAATATCATGGCCTTTGGCCGTGTCTATTGCTTTGGCCCCACGTTTCGCGCCGAAAAGTCGAAGACGCGGCGGCACCTGGCTGAATTCTGGATGGTGGAGCCGGAGATAGCCTTCTGCGACCTTGAGCAGTTGATGGAAATCGAGGAGCAGTTTGTTTCCTACCTCGTGCAGACAACGCTACAGAAATGCCGGCACGAGTTAGAGCTGCTGGGTAGGGATACATCGGCGTTAGAGCGCATCAAGCCACCGTTTCCCCGCATCAGCTACGACGAAGCGATCCAGCGCCTGCAAGCCACCTGCGAAAAGGCGGACGACCCTGAGCAGCAGGAGCTGCTAAGAATCGAATGGGGTGAGGATTTTGGCGCCCCACACGAAACGGAGCTGGCGCGACAATTTGACCGCCCCGTCTTCGTCTTTGGCTACCCCACACAGGTCAAGGCCTTTTATATGGAGCCCTGGCCCGGCCGGCCCGAAATCTGCAAGAGCGTCGATTTATTAGCGCCAGAAGGGTACGGCGAAATCATTGGCGGCAGTGAGCGCATGAGCGATCCCCAGGTGTTGGTGGACGCCATCCACAAACACGAGCTACCACTAGAGCATTATCGCTGGTACGTGGATTTGCGGCGTTATGGCAGCGTACCGCACAGCGGCTTTGGTCTGGGCCTGGAGCGCACCGCGGCCTGGATTTGTGGCATTCACCACATCCGCGAGACCAGTCCGTTTCCCCGCACGCTGAAATATATGTATCCGTGATGCAGCCGGGGAAGTGTCAGGATTTACGCCATTCCCAATAGTGAATCCCAATTGGTTCGCCCGGCCCAGTTTCCTGCTCCGTCGTGCAGAAATCAACTGGCGGCAGGCCCTGAACGGCGGCCTCTAATATGTGGAAGATATAGCGCGTGCTGAGACCAGGGTAGGAGGCTGGATTGCCTTCCCACACCTTGCGCCGGTAACTCTCCTCATGTAACTGCACGTCACGCTCGTCGACGCCCAGCTCCTCACGTAAACAGCGCATCGCCGCGTCTTCGTAGGACTCCCCGGGATGCATCTTCTCGGAGGGAGGGCGGTTGCGTTCGCGGCGCCGCCCACCGTCGAACGCCTGCCGCGCTTCAATCAGAATGGTGTCTCCGCGCCGCACGACGACCCGGACGGCCTGCACGCTGCGCAGAGGGGGCTCTTCCTGCATGACGCTCTCACCCTTTCTGATCTCGGCCCATAAGTCGGCGACTGTTTTTGCTGCTCCCCGGCCCCAGTGCGACAGGTCCACGTCTCGCGCCCGCAGCCAGCTTTCCAGTTCATCTTCTGTCGCAAACTGTAGCATCCCGTCTATTCCTTAGCCGGCCTGGCGCAAATAGTCGTCCAGACGCTTGAGATTGGCGGCAACCTCTTCTCGCCCAAAGCCGAAACGGACGTGATGGTCGTCGTAGTCCAGGTGCGTAGCAGGCAACAGCAGCAGGCCGGCCTCATCTATCAACTGCTGGCAAAAAGCCTCGGCGGAAGCGACGTTGACGCCGACGAGGGCAACGGGACCGGCCCGCGGGCGGCGCCAGGTGAAGTGACTAGGCCAGCGGGCAAAAAAAGCATCGGCTGCCCGCAAGTTCTCGTCTACGATAGCCTGGTTGCGCTGCCTGAGTTGCTGCTGCACGTTCACGGCCGCCAGCGCCAGAAATTCACTGGGAGCCGGCGCACAAATGGTCGTGTAGTTTTTCCAGTTAAGAAGCTCCCGGCGTAACGCGGCATCGTGCACCACCAGCCAGCCGCTGCGTAGGCCGGGAAGGCCGTGGACCTTGGACAGGCCCGCAAGAACAATGGTGCGC
>JAICPS010000052.1 GCA_025929715.1 Anaerolineae bacterium
CTGCTGACGCGCTACGATAACCTCTTCGAGACGTCCTTCCCCTACTCTATGGGCTGGCACGGCGCCCCCTTCGACGATCAAAATAACAAGGAATACGACCACTGGCAGCTACACGCTCACTTCTACCCACCCTTGCTGCGCTCCGCCACGGTCCGAAAATTCATGGTTGGCTACGAAATGCTCGCCGAAGCCCAACGCGACCTCACCGCAGAAAAAGCGGCTGCGCGGCTGCGCGAGCTTCCCGATAGACACTACAATCTTTAACCTCCCAATCTCCAGTCTTCCAGTCATTCTTCGAGCACCTGTTCACTCGCTCACACCCCTTCACCCGCTCACTGCAAGCCCCTTCTGATCCATCGTACAGTTAACTCCAGCCAAATGATCAGCGCGCCGTGCTCTTTTCATGGTATACTTCCCACTTTTCACATTAAAAAACGGCCATCGTAGTCCCAAAAGCGCGCATTGTATGCTACAATATCAGAGAACAAAAGTTCTAGTCATCGCGCCCAGATTCCTGCCTTTATGGAAGAAACCAGAATGCTAAATCAAGCGGTTGCCCCTGCACAGCCTAAGCGTGAGTTCAGCGTAGCCGACGAGTACGAGTATAATCGCTCCGGGCCACTCCGTTGGATTCTTTCTCATCTCCTGCGCTACCCCCATTTAATGATTAGCTTTAGCCTTGCGGCAATGCTGACCAACGTGCTCTTCTCTGCCGTGCCGCGACTAACCGGTCTTGCTTTCGACGAGGTGCTACGGCCTGAACCAAGTGTGCAACGCGTGTTGACCATCGGACTCTCTATCCTGGGGATAGCGATTGTGCGCGGCTTCATCGACATTACCAACTCGTGGTCTGTGGAAACGCTGGGGCAGCGTCTGGAACGGGACGCGCGTGAGGAACTCTACATCAGCCTGCTGGGTAAGAGCCAGACCTTCCACAATCGCCAGCGCGTGGGCGACATCATGGCGCGGGCAACTAACGACGTGCGCCAGCTCAATCCGATGATGAATCCCGGCGTCGCGCTGACCATCGAGTCGATCATGGCCATCGTGGCGCCGCTCACCTTCATCGCCCTCATACGCGTGGAGTTACTCCTCGCACCCGTCATCTGGGTCGTCGCCTATATTTTTGCCCTGCGCGCCTATGTCAGGCAGCTCAACCCTGTCGCCGGCGCCCAGCGCTGGCGCTTCGGCGAGATGAACGCCGGGCTGACGGAAACGATCACCGGCATTGAGGTGGTCAAGTCGGCCGCCCAGGAAGCGCAGGAACGGCGCAAGTTTATGGACAATGCCCGCCAGGTGCGAGACCTCTTCGTCAGACAGGGCGAGATCGAGGCGCGCTATCTGCCCCTGCTGCTCCTTGGCTTTGCCCTCACCGGCGCATTCGTCCACGGACTGTGGCTCGTCTCGCGGGGGCTGCTATCGATTGGCGATCTTGTGGCCTATATGGGTCTTATGGGCGTTCTGCGCTTCCCGGCATTCATCTCCATCTTCACCTTTTCCCTGATGCAAATGGGTATTGCCGGCGCGCGGCGCATCCTCGACATGATGCAAGAGGAAACGGAACTGGACGAAAACAAAGCCGGCTATAGCGCTGCGATCCGCGGCGAAATCGTCTTCGATCACGTCACCTTCCGGCTGGACAACGATCCCGACGGCCTGCCGGTGCTGCGCGACATCTCCTTCCGCGCCGCGCCCGGCGAGACGGTGGCCATCGTGGGCCAGACCGGTTCCGGCAAGACGACGTTGACCAGGCTGGTCAACCGCACCTATGACGTGGACGAGGGGCGCATCCTTATCGACGGCGTCGACGTGCGCGACTGGAATCTGGATTCCCTGCGCTCGCAGATCTCCACCATCGAACAGGACATCTTCCTCTTTTCGCGGCCCATCGACGAGAATATCGCCTTTGGCCTGGGCAATCAGGCGGATACAGAGGCCATTGAATCGGCCGCCAGAGCAGCTCAGGCGCATGACTTTATTACAGGCTTTGCCGACGGATACAAAACCGTGGTTGGCGAACGCGGCGTAACGCTCTCCGGCGGACAGCGCCAGCGCACAGCTATTGCCCGCGCTCTGCTGACCGACCCGCGCATCCTGATGATCGACGATTCGACCAGCGCCATCGACAGCGCCACGGAAGACAAGATCCAGCGCGCTATCGACCGCGTGCTCCAGGGCCGCACAACACTGCTCATCACCCATCGCCTTTCGCAAATCCGCCGCGCGGACAAAATTATCGTGCTCCACCGCAGCGAGATCGTGGATCAGGGCACGCACGACGAGCTAATGCAGCGCTGCGACCTCTACCGCCGCATCTTCGCCAGCACCTACGAGGAGAGTTAAAGGAGATCCAGTATGGGTTTCATCATGGACGGTCTCGACGCCGAGGCGTACGACCGCAAATACTCCGACCGCGAGCTTCTCAGACGAATCATACGCTACTTCGGCCGCCACCGCCCCACAATGGTGATGGTCGCCGTAATGATCGTGCTCAACTCATTGATGAACGCCGCCTTTCCCGTCCTGATCGCGCGCAGCCTGGATCAGTTGGAGGGCGCCGCTAACCTCGAAGAGACAATCTGGCAACGCACGGCCTGGCTCATTGTCGCCATCTTGCTCTCCGGTGCGCTGTCGTGGGCCTTCAACTTTATTCGCCGAAAGTATACGTCCCGCACCGTCGGCGACGTGGTGCTCGACCTGCGCGAGGATGCCTTCGATGCCGTACTGGCGCGTGATATGTCCTTCTACGACGAGTTCTCGTCCGGCAAGATCGTCAGCCGCGTGACATCCGATACCCAGGACTTTTCCAACGTCGTGACCCTTACGCTGGAGTTGATGGGCCAGGTGCTCATCGTCATCATCGTGGTTGGACTGCTGGTGTTTATCAACCTGCGCCTGGCGTTGATCGCCCTGACTATCGCTCCCATTGTCATATTCGTGGCGCTCGCCTTCCGTCGCATCGCCCGTTACACGAGCACCCAGGCGCGGCGCGTTCTGGCCGAAGTCAATGCTAACGTGCAAGAGTCGATCACGGGCATTGGCGTCGCCAAGAACTTTCGCCAGGAACAACGCATCTACGACGAGTTCAAACCGGTCAATGCCCAGACCTACCGGCTGAGCCTGCGCCAGGGCCTCACGTTTAGCAGCATTTTCCCGATCCTGGGCATCATTTCGGGCATCGGCACCGCGCTCGTCGTCTACTTTGGCGGCGCGAGCGTCATAAGCGGAGTGGTGTCCGCGGGCGAATTCTTCCTGTTCATCGAAGGCGTCAACCTTTTCTGGTTCCCGCTGATCAGCATTGCATCATTCTGGAGCCAGTTCCAGCTTGGTCTGGCTGCAAGCGAGCGCGTTTTCGCGCTCATCGACGCCGATCCGCGTGTCGTGCAGATCGACGACAAGGACGCACCGACCCTGCAAGGCCGCATCGAGTTTCGCGACGTGGATTTTCGGTATACGTCCAAGGAACAGGTGCTGGAAGATTTCAATCTAATTATCGAGGCCGGCGAGGTCCTGGCACTGGTAGGCCACACGGGCGCCGGCAAGTCGAGCCTCGGCAAGCTGGTGGCGCGCTTCTACGAGTTCCAGGGTGGGCAGCTGCTGATCGACGGCCACGATATCCGTTCCTTCAATCTACATTCCTACCGCCGCCAACTTGGCATCGTACCCCAGACCCCCTTCCTCTTCGCGGGCACCGTCGCCGACAATATCCGCTACGGCAAACCTGACGCCAGTGACGACGAAGTGCTCGCCGCAGCTTCTCGCGTCGGCGGCGGCGACTGGATGGAAGCGCTGCCCCAGGGGCTGGAGACGCCTGTCGGCGAAGAGGGTAAGGGCATTTCTATGGGCCAGCGCCAGCTCGTCGCGCTTTCGCGCGTGTTGCTCCAGGATCCGGCCATCCTTATCCTCGACGAAGCCACAGCCAGCGTCGATCCGCTCACCGAGGCCCAGATCCAGGAAGGCCTGGACGTCGTGCTCAACGAACGCACCGCCATTGTCATCGCCCACCGGCTATCGACCATCAAGTCCGCCGACCGCATCATTGTGATCGGCGACGGAGAGATCATCGAAGAGGGCACGCATCGCACACTCATGGCCCGCGGCGGACACTATGCGGAACTTTACAACACCTACTTCCGCCACCAGTCGCTCGAATATATCGAGTCCTGGAACAAGGAAAGGCGTGCGACTGTGGCTTAATGGTAACTTTCCCGGAAACGCTACTAGCATCCAATCGTAAGCCAATTTCCGGGAAAGTTTAATCGTCGCCATCACCCGCCATCTGCAACGCTCTCGCCGCCAACTTTCGCATCATGTCGCACAATTCAGCCGGCTGTTGTACGATCATTGGTTCGTCAACTGTCAGTAGAAAATGGGCGATCCACTCCAACTGGGTAGCGGCGCGACGAAAGAGTACGCCCTGCTCGGTTTCCTCTAGCGTTCCCAGGTCGGCTGGAATGGCTTGCCGCGCGCGATCCAGTGACGTCTGTATTAAGACTTCGACCGGCATGGTTCCCGGCATCATGGCCAGTGAACTTAAGACGTGCTCCAACGGATCGAAATCCTCCGGAAGCTCAAACGAACCCTCGGCCGGTTTAAGCGCGATGATTCGATCCAGACGAAACGTTCGCATATCACTGCGCAGGTGGCAGTAGCCGGCTACATACCAATATCCTTCATTCACGACGATACCGTAGGGATCGAACTCACGTTGGCTTTCATGGCCATGCCACGACTGATAGTGCAATTGGACTCGCTGGCGCTGCCGCACAGCCAGGCTGAGCAGCGGCACAAAATCGCTTTTTGGCTGGACAGGCGGAAGCAAGAAGTTGAACGTAATGGCCTCCTGTAGGCCCCTTGCCTGGTCAAGCAGTTTCTTCGGCATGACGCGCTCCGTTTTCGCAAGCGCCCCTTCAACCGCCGCGGCGTCGACGGGAAAGCGAAACTCACGAATGACCAGCAAACCCAGGCTGAGAGCGATGGCTTCAGCGTCGGTAAACATCAGCGGCGGCAGCCTGTAGCCACGCCGCAATTGATAGCCTCCCTGCGGTCCACGTTCCGCTTCCACCGGGATTCCCATATCTTGCAGCATCACGATATAGCGCCTCACCGTCCGTGTATCTACGCCAAGCCGTCGAGCGAGCTCAGATCCGCTCATTTGATTATGAGATTGCAGTAGCTCGAGTACGGTCAGCAAACGCGTAGTAGGAGAGTACATTTCTCAACTCCTCTTACAATTAGGGTCAATTCTGTCCTGATCCGCCCTTATAATCAAGATCAGCTGCGTGATACAAATTGTTTTCCGAGTATGAGTACAAATGAACCTTGCCGGACCTACAAGGAGATTGCCTTAATTGGACGTTCAACCCTTTAATAAAAGCGTTCCTCAAACAGCCCTCGACGACTTACAGAATCGCCTGGAGCGCAGCCGCTGGCCCGACGAGCTACCGGGCGCCGGCTGGAGCCGCGGCGTAGGATGGGCAAGGAATAGCAACTAAGGAATTCTGATCGATGAGCAACGATCTGGCAAAGGCGCCACGCTTATCGTGGGACGCGGTAAGCGCCAGGCGGCTTGAGCGCCACGGGTTGGCGGCTCCGCTTAAGGAAGCCGGAGTCGCCGACATCGTCGCCGCGATGTGCGGTGCGCATGCCCAGGTGATGTCCGCCGCCGAACTGTCCGTCGCCCTACGGCTTGCCGGCGCGACGCGTTCAGATGTCCGCGAAGCCCTGTGGACGGAACATAGGCTGGTTAAGACGTTCGGGCCGCGCGGGACTGTGCACCTGCTGCCCACGCGGGACCTACCCATGTGGACCGCTGCACTGTCCATGCTTCCACCATCCACCAATAATCTCCCGGAGGATGCACAGATGACATCCGAGCAGACAGAGGCAGTGGTCGAGGGCATCGGGGTCGCTCTGGAGGACGCCGAAATGACCGTCGACGAGCTAGGCGAGGCGGTGGTTGCGAGCGCCGGATCGTGGGCCGGGGATCCGGTCGTGCCCGCGTGGTACGAAATGTGGCCCCGGTGGCGTCCGGCTATCTACACTGCGGCGAATCGCGGCGTGCTGTGTTACGGCCCAACTCGGGCTCGAAAGGTCACCTACACCAACCCACAGCGCTGGCTCCCCAAATTCCAACTCCCCGATGGACAAACGGCTCTTGCCGACCTCGCCAGGCGTTATCTTTATGCCTACGGCCCCGCCACGCCGCAGCAGTTCGCGCAGTGGATGGCTGCGCCGCGACAATGGGCGACGGAGCTGTTCGACTCCCTTTCGGGAGAGCTTGAGCAAGTCGAGCTCGACGGTACGCTTGCGTGGGTAACGGCCGGAGATACAACGGCGCCGACTAAGGCGCCCGAGGAGGTACGGCTGCTGCCCTACTTCGACGCCTACGTCGTGGGCTGCCATCCGCGCGAACGGCTTTTCCCCGGCCGCGCGTCCGAACGTGCGCTCGCCGGTGGGCAGGCGGGCAACTTTCCGGTGCTGCTCATCGACGGGATTGTCGCCGGCGTATGGCACCAACGCCGTTCCGGCCGCAAGCTACACATCACGGTAGAGCCGCTGAACGCACTCAGCGCCAAGCAGCGGGACGAACTCGACGACCAGGTACAGCGCGTTGGAGAAATCCTGGAAGGCAGGCCCGAGTTAACCATTGGCGCCGTAAATGTTGGCCCGCACGCCTAAGCCGTCTGGTCGCCAGACGAATGGCTCAGCCCAAGAATGGCTCAAAAAGGATATTTCATGGATAACCTCGACATCGTCCGTCGCCGCCTCTACAACCAGCGCCTGGCAGGCGATCCATTCGAAAAGCCCGAAGACGTCGTCAGCTGGTTGGTCGCCGTCCAGGCGCAAGACTACCCGGGCGCAACATGGTCTCTGGCTTTACGTTCTGAGGGACTGACCAGCGCCATGATAGATCAGGCATTTGCAGACGGGAAAATTCTGCGCACGCACGTCATGAGGCCAACCTGGCACTTTGTCGCACCCGTCGACATACGTTGGCTCTTAGAACTCACGGCTCCTCGCGTAAAGACGACAATGGCGTCTTACTTTCGAAAGTTTGAATTAGATGACGCGATTCTTGCACAGACGAACGCCGCAATGGCAAAAGCCCTAATGGGCGGGAACCAGCTCACGCGCTCTGAACTAGAGTCCACGCTTCAGCGATCCGAGATCATTGGCGACAACGAGAATCGAGAACGAATTTCCTTTATCATGATGCGCGCCGAGCTAGACGGAGTCATTTGCAGCGGGGGCCGGCGCGGCAAGCAGTTCACCTACGCCCTGCTCGAAGAACGCGCCCCACAAGCCCGAACGTTGGAGCGCGAAGAAGCGCTGGCCGACCTCACCCGACGCTATTTCATCAGCCGGAGCCCGGCGACGGTATACGATTTTAGTTGGTGGTCAGGGTTAACGGTTGGCGACGCCAGAGCAGGGTTAGAGATGATCGGCTCACAGCTTGAGAGCGAAGAAATTGACGGCACTGTCTACTGGTATTCGCCGGACCTGCGGGGCAAGCAGGACATGCCGGTTAAACCGCCCCCTGCAATGACCCATCTGTTACCGACCTTCGATGAGTACTTCTTGGCATACAAAGATCGTAGCGCCACATTGGATCCAGCCTTTACGGGGCGACAACTCGAATATATGGACCTAATAGCCCGCGACAATGGACAGACCATCGTGATTGACGGTCGTGTTGCGGGCACCTGGCGGCGGACATTAAGACGCAATGCCGTGCACGTCACACTCAATCCCTTCAAGCCGCTAGACGAAACTCAAACCCGCGCCGTCAATACTGCTACAGAACGCTTTGGCGCCTTTCTGGAGACGCCTGTTATACTGTCATAAACATTGTGACAACATCATAACAACAGCGTGAATCCAGAAGCAGCAGCCATCCTCTTCGGCCTCGCCTCGGCCGCCAGTTGGGGCGCCGGCGATTTCAGCGGCGGCGTCGCCACCAAGCGTAATGACGTCTTTGTCGTCATCGTCGTCTCCCAAATCTTCGGCGTTCTCCTCCTCGCCGGACTCGCCTTGCTCTGGCAGGAACCCGTCCCTGCACCTGCTCACCTCTTCTACGGCGGCATCGCCGGGGCGCTGGGATTGGTGGCCCTCTACCGCGGCCTGGCGACCGGAAACATGGGCGTCGTCGCCCCGCTAACTGCAGTCGTCGCCGCAGGCCTTCCCGTCCTCGCCGGAATCTTTAGCGTGGGTTTACCCAGCAGCGAGAAGCTGCTTGGTTTCGGCTTTGCCTTTGCCGGCATCTGGACTATCTCCCGCCATGGTCACGGCCCTATTCTCGCCCGGCGCGCCCTGCTGCTGGCCCTGCTTGCCGGATTTGGTTTCGGCCTCTTTCTGATATTCATCGGCCAGATCAGCGACCGGGCGATCTTCTGGCCGCTCGTCGCCGCCCGGCTGTCGTCCATGGCGCTTCTATCGCTGATCATCTTACGCCGGAGGTCCACCTCGCCCCAACCACCCCTGCGTCTGCCTCTGCTGGCGCTTACCGGATTTCTGGAAGCGGCCGGCAACGCCTTCTTCGCCCTTGCCAGCGCCTTTGGGCGCCTGGACATCGCCGCCGTCCTGGCCTCCCTCTACCCTGCCTCGACCGTCTTCCTCGCCTGGCTCATTCTCGACGAACGCCTTTCCCGCCCCCAATGGCTGGGCATCACCGCCATCCTCGCCGCCATAATCCTCATCACCACCTGATCGCGTCAACTCAAAAGGCGGTTGGCGAACCGGCCCCACGTCCACCCACCTCTACACCTCTACATCTCTCTACCTCCGCCGCAACCATAATGCCCACTAGCTCCTCAAACGACGTCTCAGCCTCCCAGCCCAACTTCTCCCGTGCCCTGGTAGGATCGCCCACGAGTAAATCCACTTCTGCGGGTCGTATAAGGCGTGGATCCTGTACTACGTAATCGTTGTAATCCAGATCCACAGCCCGGAATGCCAGTTCCGCCAGGCGCCGGATTGTGTGCGTGCGACCAGTGGCCAGTACAAAATCCTCGGGTTGTTCCTGCTGCAACATGCGCCACATGGCGCGCACGTAATCCGGTGCGTAGCCCCAATCGCGCTGGGAATCCAGGTTACCCAAGAGGAGTTCGCTCTCCAGCCCGCATTTGATTCGCGCTACAGCCCGGCAAACCTTACGCGTCACAAATTCGTGGCCTCGGCGTGGACTTTCATGGTTAAAACTGATGCCCGAACATGCGTACATGCCATAACTCTCACGATAATTCACAGTAATCCAATGCCCGTATACCTTGGCTACGCCGTATGGGCTGCGCGGGTAAAACGGCGTCGTCTCTCGCTGCGGCATCTCCCGTACCTTGCCGAACATCTCGCTGGAGCTGGCCTGGTAAAATCGAATATCTGCATCCACCAGGCGAATCGCATCCAGGAGCCGCGTAACCCCCAGCGCCGACACGTCACCCGTCAGCACCGGCTGCTCCCACGAAGTAGGCACAAACGACTGCGCGGCCAGATTGTATACCTCGTGCGGCCGAAAATCGTCGATCAGACGTACCAGCGAAATCTGGTCCATCAAATCGCCCGAAACCATCGTGATCTGGTCCTGAATATGCTCGATACGTTCAAAATTCACGGTGCTTGACCGCCGCACCATACCCAGCACCTCATATCCCTTCTCCAGCAAGAACTCCGCCAGATAAGAGCCATCCTGCCCCGTTGCCCCCGTAATCAGCGCCCGCTTCTTGCTCATTGCTTCTCTCCTTTGCTCTGATACTGATCAGAGACCGTCCTGTTCCGCGATCTGCCGTCCACTCTACATCGACAAATACCCTATAACCACTCGCATGTCTGCTAAGCCACTTAGCAGCCCCGCAACTCGCATTAAGATATATTAGGATCGTGAATAAAATCGACGAAACTATCGGCGCCCGCATTGCGCGCCTGCGGCAGGCGCGTGACTGGACCCAGCAGACGTTGGCCGACAGGGCAGCCGTCTCGCGGGTCGCAATCTCGCACATCGAAATGAATCTCTCGCTCCCCAGCGAGCGCACGATTACTCTGATTTCAGGGCTCTTCAAAATAGATCCCCGCGATCTCGTGGCCGGCACCACTTATCCCAAAGCCAAGGCCGATCGTCTGCCGTTTGTCGTATGCCGTCACACCGCGTTAGAATTACAGTTAGCCTTGCTCGAGCGCGACCTCGCCTGGTTGCGGCGACTACGCTCATCGCCGGATTGGCCTGATCTCGCCCACGAACTTTTCGAGAGCTGGTCGCCCCAGTTAGATTGCTTGCGTCACGATGCAGTAGATAGAGAGCAACGGCTGAATATCGCCCGTGCTCAACGCGCACTACTAACTACCTGCAGGCAGTCTCCGGTAGTAGCAGACAGATAACAATATTAACCCGTTTCCGCCACTCCCCGCCGTAACGTTACGAAAAGAAGAACCTGATGACCATTAAAGTAACCGTCTACTCCGATTACCTCTGACCATGGTGCTATGTCGGCCAGGCCAGGGTCGAGCGGTTAGCAGAAGAATATGACGTAGAGGTCGAATGGCTGCCCTTCGAGCTGCACCCCGAAGTGCCGCCCGAAGGCCGGCCGCTGACCGAGTACATACGGCGCGCCCACGCCGGCGGGGCCGCCGAGCGCCTGCGGCAGATGGCGCGCGAGAGCGGGCGCGCGATCATCTTCATGGACTGGACCCCCAGCTCGCGCCGCGCTCTCGAAGCGTCGGAGTACGCTCGCGAGCAGGGCAAACACGAGGAGTTCCACCGCGCCGTCTTCCAGAAGTTCTACGGCGAAGGCAAGGACATGAGCAAGTGGGACGTGCTGCGCGCCGCCGCCGAAGAAGTGGGACTGGATCCCGACGAAATGCAGCGTCAGACCGAGAGCGGCAAATACCACAAGGTCGTCGATCAGCACGTCCGGCATGCCCACATGCTGGGCATTACGGGCGTCCCCGCCTACGTCCTGGGCCAGCGCTACCTGATCATGGGTGCCCAGCCGTATGAGCTGTTCCAGCAAGTCATGGCTGAACTAACCTCAGAAGAATAACTTCTTTGTGAATCTCCTTGTAAACCTGCCTAGACCCCTGCGTAACCTACCTCACAACTAACAAACAATTTACGATCATCTGGCACGATAGAGTGTGGAGCGCAGGTACCCGGCACTTTGGAAGTGCCGGGTACCTCTCTCGACGTATACACTTTAAACACATATTGGAGTAAAGTCACCATGGAAAAGATACCTGAAAGCCACATGCGCTTACTCAAGGATCCCGTTCACCCCAACCTCGCCACCGTCATGCCTGACGGCCGGCCCCAGGTGCATCCTGTATGGTGCGACTATGACGGAACCTACGTGCGGTTTAACACCGCCAAAGGACGTCAGAAAGACGATAACCTGCGGCGCGAGCCCTACGCTACCCTGCTGCTCCTCGATCCCGACGATCCGCACTTCTGGATGGAAATCCGCGGCGACGTCGCCGAGCGCATCGAAGGCGGACCCGCCGACGATCACATCGACAGCCTGGCCAACAAATATCTCGGCAAAGAGTCTTATCCCTACCGCCGAGCCGACGAAGTTCGCGTCATGTACAAAATTGAGCCGGAGCGGATTCTGGTAAGTGGTAACGGCGACTAAGGCAAATAGCGTTAAGACAGACAAATGCGGAAAGCGGGTTCACCACTCAAGGGATGAACGACGACCACTTAAAACCCGCCAGCCTCGTCCTCTATAAACAGGACGCTGCGCGCGTCAACGCCGTCGGAACTCGGAAAATCGAGATCGAGCGCCGGGATGGCGAAACGCTCAGTGTGCGCCACAAGGACGTCACGCTTCTCCATCCGGGCCCTTTCAACAGTTGGAGCCAGCTGCAGCCCCCACATGGCGAGGTGCATACCGCCTGGGAGCTGCTTGCAGGCGCTGCTACCACGCTACCTGAACTCGCCGAGCTGGCCTACGAACGCTACACGCCCGCCACTGCCTGGGCCGCCTGGCAACTGGTCGAAGATGGACTCTATTTCCACGGCACACCGCAGGAAATCGTAGCCCACACCACTGCCCACGTGCGCGCTGAAAAAGAAGCCCGCGCCGTCAAAGAAGCGCAGGAAAATGCCTGGAACAGCTTTGCTACGCGCGTCGCCGCGGGCCGCTACTTGCCCGCCGACGAACCGTTCCTCCAAGAAGTCGAAGAGCTGGCCTACGGGCATACCGAGCGCAGCGACGTCATGCGCAACCTCGGACGCGCCGAAACGCCCCAAAATGCCCACGCCCTCCTGCTCGAAGTCGGCTACTGGTCTCCCCACGTCAATCCCTACCCCGTGCGCCTCGGCCTGCCCACCGCATCGTCTACCGCGCCGGCGCCCAGCCTGCCCGAAGAGGGCCGCCAGGACCTCACTCATCTCCCCGCCTTTGCCATCGACGACAGCGGCAGCAGCGACCCTGACGATGCCATCAGCCTGGAACAGACACCGCTCGGCCCCCGCCTCTGGGTACACATTGCCGACGCCGCCGCCCTGATAACGCCGGGCAGTCCCGCCGAGCGCGAAGCTCGCACGCGCGGCGCCAACCTCTATCTGCCCGAGGGCGCCGTGCGTATGCTTCCACTGGAAGCCACCGACCGCCTCGCCCTGGGTCTTGCCACAGTCTCGCCCGCGCTCTCCCTCGCCCTCGACTTCACCGCGGACGCAGCCATCCAACACCTCACCATCGTCCCCAGCCGCGTTCGCGTCACGCGCCTCACGTACGAACAAGCTGAGGCGCAGCTCGACGACGGTTCGCTCGCGTCCCTATTCGCCCTTGCCGCCCGCCTGCAAGAAAAACGCCGCCGCCAGGGCGCCATCGAAATCGACCTTCCCGAGGTAAAAATCCGTGTCGTGAATGGGGAGGTCGTCATCAGGTCGCTGCCCAATCTACGCAGCCGCCAGCTCGTGCGCGAAGCTATGCTCTCCGCAGGCGAGGCCGTGGCTCAATTTGCCCTCGAGCACGCCATTCCCATCCCCTACAGCGTCCAGGACCCGCCCGGCCCGCTGGAAGACGATCCCGGTGGCCTCGCCGGTCAGGTCGCCCTGCGACGCACGTTTAAGCGCAGTCAGGCCAGCCTGACACCCGGCCCCCACGCCGGCCTGGGGTTGCCCATGTACGTCCAGGCCACGAGCCCGCTGCGCCGTTACCTCGACCTGGTGGTGCACCAGCAGTTGCGCGCCTTCATCCGCGGGGAACCTGTGTTGAGCGAGCAGGAAGTCACCGCCGGCGTGGGCGTCGCGGAAGCAGTGCGCGGCGACGTGCGCCACGCCGAGCGCCTCTCCAACGAGCACTGGACTCTGGTGTATCTGCAACAAAACCCCAGCTGGCGCGGCGAGGCGGTCGTCGTCGAACAATACGGCCGCCGCAGCAAACTACTCATTCCCGACCTCGCCTACGAAACTCAGACCTACCTCCGCACCCCAGCCAATTTGAACGACACCGTCACGATCACCCTTGCGGCGCCCGACGCCATCAACCTGCCCCAGCGTAGTGCACACTTCCGCGAGGTGTAAAGAAATAGAGATAAGGAAGTGCGGGTTTACATAGCAGATGGCGAAAGATCGTCAGCCGGTATTGCTACATCAACTTACCAACACGGATTTCTTGTTTTATCGGCGCTGGTGTGCAATATTTCCGTTCAGGATTCGTTATCTCATCGAGCCGTGTTCAGCTCAGAGGAAATTGGGCGCCAACGATGGGTGCTTTTTTGCCGGTAAGGTTGCAGGAGAATAAATCATGATTACGATGCTTTCACGCAACTGGTGGGTGCTCGCCCTGCGCGGAGTGTTGGCCATCATCTTTGGCATCCTTGCCTTCGTCTGGCCCGAAATTACGCTGCTGACCCTGATTTATTTATTCGGCGCATACGTGCTGGTAGATGGCATCTTTGCCGTCATTTCCGGCATCAGCTCCTACGGCAGCAACGAACGCTGGTGGGCGGCGCTGCTAGAAGGCATCCTGGGCATCGTCGTCGGCGTCTTGACCTTCATCTGGCCCATCACCACCGGCCTCGTGCTGCTCTATTTTATCGCCGCCTGGGCAGTCCTCAGCGGTATCTTCGAGATCGTGGCTGCGATCCAGCTCCGCCGCGCCATCACCGGCGAATGGCTCATGATCCTCAGCGGCATCGCTTCCATCGCCTTCGGCGTGCTGCTAGTCATTTTTCCCGGCGCGGGCGCTCTTGGCCTGACCTGGCTAATCGGCGCCTACGCCATCTTCTTCGGTATCCTGTTCATCGTTCTTGCCTTCCGTCTGCGCGGCATGGGACGTGAAGCAGAGATGGAGCCGGTTTCCCGAGCCTGATGTCGCCCAACGCAGCCCCTACGCGCCCCCCTTCCCGGCACATGGTCTGGATCCCTGGCGGCGCGTTTCAGATGGGTTCGAACGACTTTTACCCCGAGGAACGCCCCGCTCACCGGGTCACGGTCGACGGATTCTGGATGGATGAGCACCCCGTGACCAACGCCGAATTTCGGCGCTTCGTCAAGGCCAGCGGCTATTGCACTATGGCCGAGCGAGCGCCCGACCCTGCCGCCTACCCCGACGCGGACCCGGCCCTGCTCGTGCCCGGCTCGCTTGTCTTCCGCCAGCCACATCGCCCCGTCAGCCTCGACGATTACCATGCCTGGTGGGAGTACGTGCCCGGCGCCTGCTGGAAACATCCCGAAGGGCCCAAGAGCAACCTTAATGGCCGTAACCACTGCCCGGTCGTCCATATCGCCTACGAAGACGCCGAGGCCTACGCGACCTGGGCCGGAAAAGCGCTGCCGACCGAAGCCGAGTGGGAATTCGCCGCGCGCGGCGGCCTCGACGGCGCCGCCTTTGTCTGGGGCGACGAGCACGCGCCCAACGGCCGCCTGCTCGCCAACACCTGGCAGGGCCAGTTTCCGTCACAAAACCTCAAGCTCGACGGTTTCGAGCGAACGTCGCCGGTGGCGTCGTTCCCTGCCAACGGTTACGGGCTCTACGATATGGCGGGCAACGTCTGGGAGTGGACCAGCGACTACTTCACACCACGCCATCCGGAGGAGGCAGCAAAAGCGTGCTGTATCCCCCGCAACCCGCGCGTCGAGTCGCCCGAACAGAGCTATTTGCTGAACCAACCCGGCGACCATATACCACGCAAAGTTTTGAAAGGCGGCTCACACCTCTGCGCGCCGAACTACTGCCTGCGCTACCGCCCGGCGGCGCGCCAGGGCGAAACCATCGACACCTCCACCTCGCATATCGGGTTTCGCTGCATCGCACGCGCCGACCGCCCGTAGAAGCGCTTCTCGAAGCGCCCCACTTCCGTCTCTGGTCATTGATAGGCTCGGCTCCATTGCGCTGTAGCAAACTATAAGCGTTGAGGCGCCTGGAAGATTCGGTTATGATATATTGCCGAGATGAACCGAGCATTATTGAACTCCACAAAGCCCGAAGCGGAAAGGAGATTCACGATGGGTGTAGGATGGTATTTTGAAGGGAGGCACTTCAAAGTTCTTTCGCAAGACAAAAGAAGGGTGTGCTATTCTATGCTTCCGAGATCGTGCCTGATAACTGGATTGTGTATGAGGAGTTGAACACGGGTCGCC
>JAICPS010000738.1 GCA_025929715.1 Anaerolineae bacterium
AACCGCTTCAGTGGCAAGCTGGGCATCACCGTCGCAGAGGAGCTCTACCTGCGTGGCGCCGATGCGCTGCTGATTCACGCCGGCGGTGTCACGCGCCCGCCTGACTATCTGCCGCACCGCCTGGCGGACACCTTTGACGACTACCTGGAGCTGGTCATGGCTGCGTTGCAGGAATGCGAATTCGAGGCCGGCGTGTTTACCGCCGCCGTCGCCGATTACCGTCCGCAAAAAGTGCTGCCCGGCAAAACGCCCAGCGGCGGGGCGCTGCAAAGCATCAGCCTGGAACCCACGCCCAAAATCATCGCCCGCGTTCGCCAGGTATGCCCCGACCTGTACATGGTCAGCTTCAAATTTGAAGAAAACGTGAGCCACGAATATCTAATGCAGGTGGCGCGGCAGCGGCTCGAGCTAGGCCACCAGGCCGTCGTCGCCAACCGTGGCGAAGAAACCGCCGTCGGGGGCCAACAGGTCGCCTATTTGGTCACCCCAGAAGCTGGGACGACCGCCCCCGAACAACGCCTGGAAGGCAAACCCGCCATCGCCCGCGCTATCGCCGCCCACCTGGAGGCGCATTTGTAGTGGGAACGTTTGTAGTGGGAACGATAGTGCCTCTCGGCGCTGAAGCGCACTACGAACCTGGCGCCGCATTTTCTTTCTCGCGTCAATCGGCGTACAATAGAGCCGAGGGCAAAAGCAATTGGGGAGGACTCAATACAGGCCAGGTGGCGTTTCCCACGACAAGAGGAGTGTCGCCATGAGTGTGGCAAAAAATGAAAGAGACGTAGTCATTCTTAGCGCCGCGCGCACGCCTACGGGGCGTCTGATGGGCGCCCTCGCCGGCAAGAGCGCCACCGACCTGGGCGGCATCGCCGTTCGGGCCGCCGTAGAACGCGCCGGCATCGATCCAGACAGCGTTTATGAAGTAATCATGGGCATGGTCGTGCAGGCGGGCGCCGGGCAGGCTCCCGCGCGCCAGGCAGCGCTGCGCGGTGGACTGCCGGAAACAGTCGGCGCGGCGGCAATCAACAAGGTCTGCGGCTCCGGCCTCAAATCCGTGATGCTGGCAGCCAACGGCATCATCGCTGGCGAAGCGGACGTTTTCGTCGCGGGCGGCATGGAGAGTCTCAGCAATGCGCCCTTCCTGGCAATGGACATGCGCAAGGGGCAGAAGTACGGGCACACCACGATGAAAGACGCTGTTGTCAGCGACGGCCTGTGGTGCGCCTTCGAAGATTGGATCATGGGCAACGCCGCCGAGTTTATCGCCCACCAGTTCGAGGTCACGCGCGAGGAGATGGACGAATATGCCCTGCGCAGCCACCGGCGCGCCGCCGAGGCGACAGCCACCGGCCGCTTTGAGGCCGAAATTGTGCCTGTGACCCTGGAGGGACGCCGCGGTCCATCGCGCGTAACACGTGACGAGCCGATCCGCGCCTCTTATGACAACGGCGGCTACACGCTAGAGACGAGTCTGGAACAACTGGCCAGGTTATCGCCGGCTTTCGACGAAGAAGGGCAGGTGACCGCGGGCAACGCGCCGGGCCTCAACGACGGAGCGGCGGCCCTGGTCGTGACCAGCCGCGCCGCTGCTGAGCAGCAGGGGTTGCAGTCCTTGGCGCGCATTGCGGGCTACACCCTGGCGGCAGTGCCTCCGCAATGGATCTTTGCAGCCCCTGCACGCGCCATTCCACGCCTGTTGCAGCGGCTGGACTGGCGTATGGAAGACGTGGACCTCTTTGAAATCAACGAAGCTTTCGCAGCCCAGATTCTGGCCAATGGCGCCGAGCTACAGCAGCACGGGCTGTATCTCGATTGGGAAAAAGTGAACGTTAAC
>JAICPS010000745.1 GCA_025929715.1 Anaerolineae bacterium
CACGAGCACATGGCGGGGCTGAACTTCATGCACCATGTGGCGCAGGCCTGGGACGCGGGCAAATTGTTCCATATTGATCTGAACGATCAGGCCTTTGGCCGTTACGACCAGGATTTTCGCTTCGGCTCGGTCAACTTGAAGTCCGCTTTCTTCCTGGTGAAATTTCTGGAAGAGGTGGGCTATGATGGCTCGCGCCATTTCGACGCCCACGCCTATCGCACGGCGGACTATGAGGACGTCAAGGCCTTTGCCCGCGGGTGTATGCGCACCTATTTGATCTTGAAGGAAAGGGCGCAGCAGTTCGCGGAGGACGGCGAGATACAAGATCTGCTGGCGCAGATCAGGGCCGACGACGGCGCGATGTCCCTTTACCAGGGCGCGTATTTCGCAGAAAAGGCGCAGGCGCTGCGCGAGCATCAGTTTGACCGCCGGGCGCTCGGGCAGCGTGGACAGCCCTACGAGCGGCTAGACCAGTTGCTGGTAGAGCTGTTGCTGGGCGTGCGTTGATCAAGATGCTCAAGGTGCTCAAGATGCGCATGATCATTATTTACCCTCATGACTTACTTCCTGGGCGTTGACGTCTCCACAACCGCGACGAAGGCCCTGCTGATAGACGAGCAAGGCGCCGTCGTCGCTGTGGGGACGGCGGAATATGCGTTCAGCACGCCGCGACCGCTGTGGAGCGAGCAGCATCCCCACCTGTGGTGGGAGGGCGCCCAGAGCAGCATTCACCAGGCGCTGGACACGGCGGGAATTGCCGGCTCCGAGGTAGGCGCAGTCGGCCTGACGGGGCAAATGCATGGGTTAGTGCTGCTGGACGAGGCGGGCGAGGTGCTGCGGCCGGCCATCCTATGGAACGACCAGCGCACCGGCGCGGAGTGCGACGAGATTCGCGAGCGGCTGGGCAAAGAGCGGCTAATCCAGATTACAGGCAATGACGCGCTGACCGGCTTCACGGCGCCCAAGATTTTATGGGTGAGAAACAATGAGCCGGACATATTCAGCCGCGCGCGGCGTATCTTGCTGCCTAAGGATTACGTGCGCTACCGGCTGACGGGCGACTATGCCGTGGATCGGGCGGGTGGCTCGGGAACGCTGCTGTTTGAATTGAAAAAGCGGACCTGGTCAGAGGAGGTCATTGCGGCCCTAGAAATCGACCCTGCCTGGCTGCCGCCAACGTTTGAAGGCCCCGCGGTGACCGGCGCGGTCTCGCAGGCGGCGGCGCGGGCGACCGGCCTGGCGGCAGGCACACCGGTCGTGGGCGGCGGGGGCGATCAGGCCGCGCAGGCTGTGGGCGTGGGCGCCGTGTCGCCGGGCATTGTGGCGCTGACCCTGGGCACGTCGGGCGTGGTTTTTGCCAGCAGCGACGAACCGCTCGTCGAGCCGCAGGGCCGCCTGCACGCCTTCTGCCACGCCGTTCCCGGCAAATGGCACCTCATGGGCGTCATGCTGTCGGCGGCGGGCAGCCTGCGCTGGTTCCGCGACGCGCTGGCGCCGGGCACGGCGTTCGAGGCGCTTGTAGCGGAGGCGGAAACGGTGCGAGCCGCGAGTGAAGGGCTTCTCTTCCTGCCCTATCTGACCGGCGAGCGCACGCCCTACCCTGATCCGCTGGCGCGCGGCGCGTTTGTGGGGCTGACCGTGCGCCACAGCAGGCCGCACATGACACGCGCGGTGCTGGAAGGCGTCGCCTTTGGACTGCGCGACAGCTTTGAGCTGATGAAAGAGGCCGGGCTGGCGAGCGTCGAGCAGGTGCGGCTCTCTGGCGGCGGCGCGCGCAG
>JAICPS010000717.1 GCA_025929715.1 Anaerolineae bacterium
CGGGAAGGCGCGTCTGAGGGAGGGAATAGCGTCTACGACCACCCACTGCTCCCTTAACGCCTCTTCATAACTGGTTCGTCCCAGCCAAACCTGTAAGAACCTGTCCAGCTCTGCCGTCACCAGTACGTCGACGTCGAAACCGGGATACTTGAGGCATACAGAGACATCCTCGGCTGCCAAGATTAGCCAGTAGCTTCCTTCCACGACGCCCACAAAATCAAACTGCACCACCACCCGCTCCTGGAGAAGCTCCTCCCGGCGTACGCGGCCGCGCATCCACCAGAGAAGCAAGATCGGATCCAATTCTTCCGGTCCCGGTTCGCCGAATTGCCACCTGGCGCCCCAGGCCATCAGCACGTCGATGACAACCTGCAGCTCCTGACCCGCCGCGGTAAGCCGGTACTCCGTTTTCCTGGGCCTGGCGCTGACCACGCGCTTCTCGACGACCTCCATCTTCTGTAAGCGGCGCAGCCGTTCGGCCAGCAGGGCGCGCGATATGCCGGGCAGGCCGCGTTCCAAATCGTTAAAATGGCGCGTTCCCAGGAGCAGCTCGCGCACAATGAGCAGCGTCCATCTATCTCCCAGGATTTCCGCTGCTCTCGCTACCGGGCAATATTGGCCGTATCTGTACATATCCACAATCGTAGCATAAAAATTCGGCTGGGGTAGTTCAATTTTTAGACTAGCAACTCTTTGTTGCTTCTCTATACTGCTTGTGAGAGACAGTGGTTCTCTGACAGTGTAGCAAGGGGCAAGTGGCAAGTGGCAGGGGGCAAGTGGTAAGTTGAACGTTAGGAATCAAGGAGTTAGCGATGATTGAACAAGTTACGACCTCAGGTAATGTGCTCGCGGGAACGCTCCGCGAAGCGTTGAACGCCGACTTTCAAGGGGAACTGCTCGACCCCGGCCACCCCAAATACCACGAGGCGCGGAAAGTCTGGAACGGGATGATCGACCGCCATCCGGCCCTGATCGCCAGGTGCCAGGGCGTTTCCGACGTCGTGGCGGCCATTCGATTCGCCCGGGACCAGGATCTTCTGGTGGCAGTAAGAGGAGGCGGTCACAACGTAGCCGGAACAGCCGTCTGTGATGACGGGCTGGTCATCGACCTTTCCGCCATGAAGGGGCTGCGCGTGGACCCGATCGCGCGCACGGCCAGAGCCGAAGCGGGTGTGCTCTGGGGAGAGTTTGACCGCGAAACCCAGAGTTTTGGACTGGCTACGACAGGAGGAATTGTTACCCATACCGGCCTGGCCGGACTAACCCTGGGTGGAGGGCTGGGCTGGCTGATGCGAAAGCACGGTTTGACCTGCGACAACCTTCTGGAGGCTGACGTCGTTACGGCCGAGGGGCAATTTGTGAGGGCCAGCGAAACGGAAAATGAGGATCTGTTCTGGGCTATTCGGGGAGGCGGTGGGAACTTCGGCGTCGTGACCTCTTTCAAGTTCCGCCTGCACCCGCTTGGGCCCAGGGTGCTCGCGGGCCTTGTCGTCTACGGGGCGGAAGAAGGCGCAAAAGTATTGCGGGCATACCGGGAGTTCGTCGCGGATGCGCCCGACGAGCTAGGAACGACGGTTGTCCTGAGATATGCGCCACCCGTGCCGTGGCTGCCGGCGGCGATCCACGGACAGCCGGTGGTGGTCATTGGCGGCTGTTACGCCGGGCCGATTGAAGAAGCCGAAAAGGTGATGGCGCCGCTTCGAACCCTGGGCCGTCCCCTGGCCGATGCGCTGCAACCCACGACCTACGTTGCCAACCAGGGGCTGTTAGATGCCGGCGTTCCTCACGGACTACACTACTACTGGAAATCGCATAACACGGATGAACTGACAGATGGTTGCATCAGCGCGCTCCTGGACCACGCCTGGAAGGCCCGATCCAGAATGTCCTACACCATCATTTTCCACTTTGGGGGCGCAGTCGGTCGCGTTAGCGACGACGCGACGGCCTATAGCGGCCGGGCTGCCCGGCACGCGATTAACATCGACGCTGCCTGGCCGGCGGACGACGTCGAGGGCAGCGCGGACATTGAATGGACGCGAGAGATGTGGCTTGCCCTGCAACC
>JAICPS010000657.1 GCA_025929715.1 Anaerolineae bacterium
ACAGCGGTAGTTCCGGCAACAAGTAGGCTGACGACGCCGTCGCCGCGGCAAGTACAGATGGCAGCGACAGCGGCAGCAACAGCACAGGCAACAGCACGTCACGCGACCGCGTCTGTAAGGACATGGACGAAACGAGCACGCCGGCTGCCACGTAGCCAATTGTACCCAAAAGGATGATGATTATCACCTGCGGGCGCCAGTAGGGCTTATTGAAGAAGACAATGAAGAGGGGAATGAGCACGGCCTCCAGGATGAAGACAAAAAAGCTGACACTTATGACCTTGCCCAGGTAAATGGCGCTGCGGTCGACAGGCGCGATGAGGACGCCGTCTATGCTGCGGTTCTCCTGCTCGTTCGCCAGCGAGCGGTTTAGGCCAAGCGTGCCCGCCAGGAGGATAACGATCCAGAGCAGGCCGGTCGAGACGTTGCGCGCGGCGTCTAGTTCCAGCTCCAATGCAAAATTGAAAACGATGACGGCGGCGAGCGAGAAGACGATCATGATACTCACAGCCTGGCGCGTGTGTCGTTCGATGGCCAGGTCTTTCCAAACGACGGCGGCAACTGCTCTTACAAAGCTCTGCAGGCCGGTCTGGCTTCCGGCGGACGCCGTGGTCCGCGTTCCCTTGACGATGGCTTCTTCGTTACTCAAATCAGTTCCTTGTGACGCCTTCGTAGTGCTTTAGGAAATCGGCTGGCTGCATACTGTCACGATCAACCGTGGAGACGATCCTGCCGCGGCTTAGAACGGCGATTCGATCACAAAGATTGAGTCCGTGGACAAGGTCGTGTGTGATCATCAGGATGGTCCTGCCGCGGGCGGCTTCCTGGCGCAGAAGGTCGTCAAGCAACTGTGACGCTTCCTGGTCCAGGCCGGTGTACGGTTCGTCGAATAGAAGAACGTCGGGCTCGTGAAGGGTGGCTCGCGCCAGGGTCAGGCGCTGGGTCATGCCGCGCGAAAAGGTGCGCACGGGATCTTGCTGGCGGGCCAGCAGACCGACGGTACGCAGGGCATTGGCCACGCGCTGATCACGGTTATCCAGGTTATAGAGGCGCGCAAAGAACATTAGATTTTCGGTCGCGGTCAGATCGCCATAGAGCAGCGGATGGTGCGATACCAGGCCGATATGCCCGCGAACTTTGTCGGCATGGTGCGGCAAAGGCCAGCCGCCAATGCTGACGCGCCCGGTAGTCGGGCTGAGGAGCGTTGCTACAACGCGCAGCAGCGTTGTTTTGCCCGCGCCGTTCGCGCCGACGAGCGCCACAAATTCTCCCTCGGAGACGTGCAGATCGACCCCGCGCAACACGGGCAGCATACCATAGTTTCTGACCAAGTCTTCGATTTTGATCATGCAATTACGCTCTCTTAAGTACCGATACAATGTCCAATTTTATGATTCACCGGCTCCACCTCGTTTCTTCTCAGGTTATTTTAAGGTAAGCTGCGCTGGCGACAAAGTGCGGTTTTTCTCTGGAAAAAGTGAAAGGGTGGCGTCTTTTCGGCGGCATTTCGGTGTCAAGAGGCCCGAAATTTGCAGAAAGCTTGATACACACCTTCTGTTTGTTATAATTTTAGGCGTCTTAACGAGGACCGAGGGAAGAGGATTCATTTGAATTTGAGTGTCTTAGTAAATGGGACAACGCTGCCATGGCTTCTTGGCCTGCTTGGCGCCCTCGTTCTGTTTACTCTTATCAAGATTCTTAGCGCCTGGCGCCAGTCGAAGCGCTCTCCCTACTTTTTCTTACGCCAACAAGCCGAAAAGCGTTTGCAGGGTTACTTTTGGGCTCTTGTGGCCTTATTGGCCCTGAGTGGCGGCACTATGGCTTACGCCTGGCAGAAGCCGCCGGACAACGTGATGCGCATGGCAGTGTTGGCACAGGCGAAACCGGTGGCAGCGGCCGACGAGGAGATTCCGGTGCTGGCCTTCGACAGCGAAGGGCCGGAATCCTTTACTCACAATACGTTGACGGCCTCGGTTTCCTCGACAACGCCCATATCCAGCTCTATCGATTTACCGTTCGACGGCACGCTGCCCCAAGGACTGACCCTTTCGCCTGTCCTTCCCGCAGAATTCGACGGGGTGGAGCCAACCGCCGAACTGCTTCCCGAGACAACCATTACCCCCCTCGTTTTTTCCACAGAAATAGACGACGAATACAAACCGGTGGCGCCGCGCAGCGTCTTTGGCGAGGGTTTCTTCACGATATACGCCACGTTTGATTACGACGGCATGGCGGAGGGGATGTCCTGGTCGTGGATCTGGCGCCGGAACGGCGAAATCGTTAACGGTGGGAATGAGCTATGGGACTATGGCGATGACGGACCCGGCTGGATCTATTACGAACCGCCAGAAGGGTTCGAGCCCGGCGACTATACGCTCGAAGTCTGGGTCAACGACGAGTTGTTCCAGCGCGCGGGTCTGAGCATCGAAACTGAAGTAGCCAACTAGTAGGTTCTTAAAAC
>JAICPS010000064.1 GCA_025929715.1 Anaerolineae bacterium
CCAGGGTGGTAGGCGACGTCGAAACGGAATTGGGTAGGGTCCAGGCGCAGCAGCGTCATGCTTTCCAGCCATTCTCCGTTTGAGGCGACGACGTTCAGCACGCGCGTTTCCATGCCGGCGTCTAGAGGCGACCAGCCGCTGTCGGGTGGGATAGGGGACGCCGGTGGCGTTAGAGTGGCGGAAAGGAGCGTTGGCGTTGGTTTCCGGGGCGTACTCACGCCTGGCGCGATGGCGCTGGTAGGCGACGGCCTGTCCGGCAGGCGGCAGGCAGAGAGATGCGCGGAAGCCAACAGGCACAAGAGAGCGAGAGCGGCTCGTTTCAGTCGAAGGCGTTGGACATAGTTAGCCTGCATGGACCATATGCTATTGTATGTTTGGTACGACGCAAAGACGCCCCAAAAGGTGAGTTATCTTTTGCTTTCCTGGCGAACTTTTGTGCGGTTTCGTGGCGGCTGGGTTAAAATATCGGACGATGACGCGACGATTGTGCCCGGTCGGGCTATTGGTGAGCCTGATTTTGATTCTGCTCGCGGGCTGCGAGCGACCGGACCCTGAAGTGACGATTTCGGCGACGCTGGTGCCGCTGGTTGCCCCTCCCACACCGCCGCTCACGCCCATTTCACCGGATTCGCTGGGCGCGGGTGGCGGGCTGATCCCACCGACGCCGGAAATTCAGCCTCCGCAGCCGGTGGCGCCGGCTCCGGGGCTGCCGCCCTATGAAGGCAGCCCGACGCCTGATCCCACACAGGGTCTTGTGGGTGGCGAGTGGTTGTTGTCGCATACGGTGCAGCCCGGTGAAACGCTGGCGTTGATCGCGCAGCGTTATGGCACGGATCCCGAGGAGCTGATGCAGATGAATAGCCTGGAGAACGGCGATTTTCTTGTCGCAGGCCAGGTGTTGCAGGTGCCGGGCGGAACGACGATCATCAGTCCGGGCTTCAAAATTATTCCTGACAGCGAGCTGGTCTATGGGCCGGCGGTTGCGGGTTTTGACACGGGGGCGACGGTGGCGAGTTTTGGCGGTTACCTGGCAGGATACCAGGAAGAGGTAGAAGGCCAAATTTTGAGCGGGGCGCAAATCGTGCAGCTTCTCGCCGACCGCTTTAGCATCAACCCTCGCCTGTTGCTGGCAGCGCTGGAATACCGCTCGGGCTGGCTGACGCAGGCGGCACCTGAACAAACGGAATATCCGATGGGTAAAGGCGACCCGCGCTATAGCGGCCTGCACGCGCAACTGCGCTGGGCTGCGGACCAGATCAACATGGGATATTACGGGAGGTCGGAAGGGGGACTGAGCACGTTCTCAATTGGTCCGACGGCGCGCGTGGCCTTTGCCCCGGAGCTGAACAGCGGCACGACGGGGGTGCAGTACTGGCTGGCGGCACATGACGTGGCCAGCTACGATGGCTGGCTGCAAGACGTGGGACCCGCGGGATTCTTTGCGACTTTCAGCCGGCTTTTCGGCAATCCCTTTGCCTACACGGTGGATCCGCTGTGGCCTGCAGATTTACAACAGCCGGCGTTCTCGCTGCCCTGGGCGGCGGGCGAGACGTGGTATTTCACCGGCGGCCCGCACGGCGGCTGGGCGTCGGGATCGGCCTGGGCGGCGCTGGATTTTGTGCCGCTGCACGAGCAACTGGGTTGTTATCCGACGGACGCCTGGGTGCGAGCGATGGCGCCGGGCGTCGTCACCCGTAGCGGCTTTGGCGCGGTGGTGGTGGACCTGGATGGCGACGGTTACGCCGGAACCGACTGGGCGGTTACCTATATGCACCTTGAGAGCCGCGACCGTGTGGCGGTGGGCACGGAGGTGGCGACGGGCGACCCGTTGGGGCATCCTTCCTGCGAAGGGGGCTTCTCGAACGGCACGCACGTGCATATTTCGCGGACGTACAACGGGCGCTGGGTGTCGGCGGACGGCGCGCTACCCTTTGTAATGGGCGGCTGGCAATCGCAGGGATTGGGGCGGGAATATGATGGGCTGCTGGTGCGGGATGGGCTGACGAAGGAGGCGTGTGAGTGTCGGGAGGAGATTAATGCGATTACGGCGGATTGAGAGCGGAGATTTACCGCGAAGATCGCAGAGGGCGCGGAGGAGAGAGGTACGTTGTCACTCAGGGCGTTACATCCAGAGTATCATGCGACTTACTACGCGGCCTACGTTTGTGATCCGGACGGCAATAACACCGAGGCAGTACATCACGGCAGATAGGCAAAGCGGCAGAGAGTTTACTTAACCCTCAAACGGCACTTCAACCACCCCAGCGGCAATGTCGTCGAAGAGATCCTGGCGCAGTTGTTGGACGCGGGAGACGATTTCGTCAAGGGGTACCAGGGCGCTTTCTTTTTCGCCGCGCAGCTTGAGTTCTACGCCCCCACTGTCCAGGGAGCGGGCGCCGACGGTGAGGCGGATGGGGACGCCGATAAGGTCGGCGTCGTTGAATTTGACGCCGGGGCTCTCGTCGCGGTCGTCAAACAGAACTTCGAGCCCGGCATCCTGCAGCCGCCGGTAGACATCGTCGGCTGCTTCGAAGCCGCCGCGCAGGGCGACGAGATGCACTTCGTAGGGGGCCACGGTGATGGGCCAGCGTAGACCGTAGTCGTCGTTGTGCTCTTCGGCGATGCAGGCCATCAGGCGGCCGACGCCGATGCCGTAGGAGCCCATGATTACCGGGTGTTCTATGCCGTCTTCGTCGGAGAAGGTGGCGCCCGTGTCGACCGTGTAGCGGGTGCCCAGCTTAAAAATGTTGCCTACTTCAACGCCGCGCGATTCTGATAGGGTCGCGCCGCAGCGGGGACAGGCGTCGCCTTTCGAGGCGGCGGCGATGTCCTGGACGACGTTGGCCTGATAGTCGCGCCCGTAGTTGACGTTCAACAAGTGGTAGTCTTCTTCGTTGGCGCCCGCGACGAGATTGGGCGAATCGGGGATGGCGTCGTCGACGACCACAATGACGCCGTTCAATCCCACAGGAGAGGCATAGCCGGGAACGGCGCCCACGGCCCTGATTTCCTCTTCCTGCGCGGGACGCAGAGCTTTGGCCTCGAGGGCGTTGGCGAGCTTAGTCTCGCTGAGATCCATGTCGCCGCGGAGCACGGCGAAGACCAGTTTGTCAACTTTTGCCTGCCCTTCGGTAAGCGTAGCAACGAGGAAGACGGCCTTGGCGGTGCGCGATTTTGGCACGTCTAGCAGGTTAGCCAACCCTTCAATGGTTTTAGTGTCCGGCGTGGACACTTTCTCGATGGGCCGGGGATCTTCCAGCTCTGCTAGCGACTTCTGAAAGACGGCGATCTGGCGATTAGCACGGTAGCCGCAGTTGCCGCAAAGCAGCAGGGAGTCTTCGCCGATGGGCGCCAGATACATGAACTCGTGAGCCATAGAGCCTCCCATCATGCCCACGTCGGCCTCTACGGAAATGGTGGGTAAAGCGCAGCGGTTGAAGATGTTGAAGTAGGCCTGGTAATGGGCGCGGTATTGCCGATCCAGCCCATCTTGATCGCGATCCAGACTATAACTGTCTTTCATCACAAACTCGCGGCTGCGAATGAGGCCGGCGCGCGGCCGTGGATCGTCGCGCCACTTGGTCTGGATGTGATACACCAGAGCAGGAAGCTGACGGTAGGATTGGACTTCTCGACGCAACAGGTCGGCGACGACTTCCTCGTGGGACAAAGCGAGCACCATGTCACGGTCGTTTTTATCTTTGAAACGGCCCAACTCGGAACCAATCTCGTACCAACGATTGGTCTCCTGCCAAAGTGCAGCGGGATGTACGACGGGCATTTCGATTTCCTGCCCGCCTATCGCATCAATCTCTTCGCGCATGATCTGTTCGATCTTGCGCGCTGTGCGCTGACCAAGAGGCAGATAGCTGAAGACCCCGGCCATTAGCGGGCGCAGGAATCCGGCGCGCAGCAGGAGTTGATGGCTACGGACCTCGGCGTCGGCCGGCGCCTCTCGTAGTGTCTGGCTGAATAGTATACTCATCCGCATGGTGGTGTATTCTCCTGGGAACCGATTTAAAAAATCGGTTTACGAACGGCCGATTTACAAAATCGGCTTGCTAAGCGTAAAAAGAAAAACGCCCCATTCAATGGGGCGTGTGGTAGACCATCGTTTGGATGCGCTCAGGTCGCGTCGGCACCTTCGTGGCGCGAACCGTCACACCGTTAGCGTCCGTCTACAGAAAACGCCGCCCCGTTGCACTGGCAACGGGGTTGCTAGGGACAGGGTGTAGACCTGTATGACCAATCGTGAGCGCAACAAATTGCCGTTTCATCTCAAAACGAACGTTATCCCAGGCGCGCGCAATTGTCAAGTTTCACGAGGATGAGGAAGCTATAATAGCCCCAGCGATCTGGCGCGAACGACTGCCTGTGTACGGTCGCGGGTACCCGTCTTTTACAAGATGCTACTGACGTAGTTCTTAACCGTCCCCTCGGCGAGGTGCAGCCGCCCGGCTATTTCAGGTTTGGTCAGTCCGTGCGCGACGAGCCGTAACACTTCTAATTCTCGCTCTACAAGGGGCTCAGGCAGATGAGCGCTGGCGTCGCCGGTTGGCGGCGCAAGCCGGGAAACGGCCCACAGCACTTTGCGGGCGACGGCGGGATCCATTAATGATCCGCCTTTAGCGACGGCCAGAATACGGGTCGTTGTAGGGGTTGAATTTGGATAATCGGCCCTGATTAGTTGCTCATCGCGTTAACCTCTGTGCCAGTTTTGATTGTGATGGCTACAGAATTACGCGTATGCAGTCATGATCGGCAGTGCCGGCGGTCATGTGGTGGGTCACATGACTGCCAGCCAGTTACCAGCTGGCTGTACGATTCACATTACTCAGGCGCGACAAAAGGCTGCGTCCAGGGCGGCGGCGGCGGGCGAGTTTCCATCTGGCGCCATACGCCGGGGGCGAGCTGCTCACCGTGCAGCTCGTAGGTGCTAAAGATCGCGCCCATTGTCAGAATGACCCCTTCCTCGCGCGGGATGAGCACGTAGATGGGCCAGGTCTCGCCTGTGGCGGCCTGCAAAACTTTGCCGCTGCCGGCATCGAGATAGACGTCGGCCAGGCGAGCAAGGCCCGGCGCGGTTTGCGCCGCTGCGTCGAAGGCCGCAGGAGCATAGGTGGTGAGGTTTACCAGCCGCGAGATAAACTGGCTCAGGAGGAGCGCTTCATCCTCGGCCAGTGGCTCGCCTGCCAGCTCCTTGCGCGAAATCGTTTCCGCTGTTTCCAATAGACGTTCAAGTTGCAGTAGTTTGCTGGCCGACTCCTCGTCCAGCAGCCCGCGGGAGCCAAGACCGTCGAGGATCTGGTCGGCGAGGGATGCCAGGCGGCCGTAGAGCAGCGGTTGTGGTTCCAGGTAGCCTTGCGACACGTCGGGAGACGTCGCTACGGCAGTCACCGGTCGTGGCGCCAGCTCGGTCTCATGCCGCAAGGCGATCCAGGCTGCGTGCCAGGTATTGAACTGCCGCGCCTGCCAGGCGTCGCTCGGGGCGTATAAGACGCCATCTTCAGGTATCTCCGTGAGCAGAGACTGAAGTGCATACAGCCAGGCGCCGTCGAAGGACGTTGTCCATGCTTGCTGCTCGATGGCGGCGTAGTGCTGTTGCAGCTCCTGGAACTGTAGCGTGTAGCCGTCATAGTCATCATCGCCGGCCTCTGCGACGAGGTTCTGGGCCAGTGATGAGCCCAGCGCCGCGGGAACGTCGAGGGTGCGCGGTAGACCGCGGATGGCGCCGATGGCGGTCTCCACGGCGCTACGCGGAAGGGGCGGCTCACCGCTGTATTCGCCGATACGGTTAAAGGTCAACTGGCGCAAAATGGCGCTATCGGGCTGGGTGGCAGTGGGCGCTGGCAGAAGCATGAAGGCCGGTTGCGGTGCGGGATCAAATGTCAGAAGGGGTGGCATGGTGTGAATTGTAGCCAGAAAATCGTCCACTATGGCCTCGTTGGCCAAATCAGCGGGCGACGGGTTGTCGCCATAAAGCGCGTTGGCCGCGACCTGCACCTGCGGTAGTCCCCAGGCAACCGCGGCGCCGTTGAAATAGAGAGCCGGTTGGAAGATTCGTTCCCAGCGCGAAAGGTTGTTGCTCTCTTGTAGGCCCCAGGCGATAAGCAGCGCCTGCCGGGCGGTAAGACGCGCGTTAGAGAGGGCGGCGGTGCCGGAGACGGCGGCGCCCGATTGCATTGGCGAGATTTCGAGTGGAAACGGCTGGCTTAACCAGGTGAGGGCGCGGAAATAGCGCGACAAGGCCTCGTCTTTCGCGTAGTGAATGGATGGAGAAAAGCGGTTGTAGTCGTATTGACCGCCGAAGAGAGGCGAAATGAAGCGCCCGCCCTGTTCGATCAGCGTCAATTCGTCGGACGCAACTGACGAAACGAGCGGGGGAAGCGTGAACTGAGGATCAAGCAGGCGGCTACCCACGGCAAAGAAGGCCAGGTTTCGCTGCGCCGCCTGGGCTGTGCTGTCGTCCTCCGCTTCTTCCCATTGTTGTTGGGAGACGGCGACCATAGCGTGGCTCAGCGCCATAAGGTCGGCCGCGAGAAATTGGCCCTCGCTGCGTTGCCAGGTGATGTCGACCACAATCTGGAAGGCATCCAGTATCGTGTCAGTAGTGATGAAGGCGGGCAGCTTCTGTTGGCTGCCGTAGGCGTAGGCGGCGGCAAAGCTGTCGAAGGAGCGCGTGCTGATGACGAAGCCCTCCGCCAGCACGATTTCCCTTTGTTCTGGCGATAAGCGGTCTAGCGTTTCCAGTTTCAGCAGGTCTTCGAGATCGGAACGATTTACGGCCGCCTCTTGAGGCGAGAGGACAATGGCGTTGAAAGGGGCGAAGGGATTGAGCGGTGAGAGTTGAGCAGCGGCGCCGGTAACCGGATCGCCGGAGAATGCAGGCGCAGGCGATGTGGGGACCTGGGTCGGGATAAGGCCGGCTGCTGACGAGGTTGCGATAGGTCTGGTGGCTGATCGCGGTTCCGGCAGGGGGGCGGGGATGGCACACGCTAGCGCCGCCAGTAAGAGCCAGATGAAAAAAGGGGCTGAGGCGCTGTGGTTAGTTGGAAGCAAGGGAGGGCCGGTGCATCAGGCGGGCGGCTGGCAAGCTGTAGGCTTGCGCCTCGGTATGGACGATCATTAGCGGGCAAGCATGGGACCCAGGGGCCGGCCGCCGATCAGGTGCATGTGGAGATGGTAGACTTCCTGGCCGCCATGCTCCCGGCAATTGACGATTAAGCGGTAGCCGTCTTCGGCGATGCCTTCTTCGCGGGCCAACTGGCTGGCAACGAGAAACATACGGCCGGCGACTTGTTCGTCATCTTCAGTCAGATCGTCCACGGTGGGGATTGCTTTGTTGGGTACGATGAGAATGTGCGTTGGCGCGCGGGCGCTGATGTCGCGAAAGGCGGTCACAAGCTCGTCCTGGTAGACGATGTCGGCATTGGCTTCGCCGCTGACGATTTTGGAGAATATTGTGGACATAGATCCTCCTGGTATGTTTGGTTCGTGTCATTATTGTAGATAAGCGGTCTGTAAAGACAAGCGCCGGTACTTAGGTTTTTGCGTAGCGAAGAGTGGCCTGCCATAATCGGGTAATGGTGTGGTTTCGAAGAAAGTGAGGTAATGGTGGGAAGGCCCCTGGAGCAACGCCCGCTTCGCAGCACGACGTCTACGATAGACATTTATATCAAGCTGGCGCAATATCCGATCCTGGCGGATCAGATCCGGACGCGCATGCGCGAGGAAATATTTAAGCGCGGCGTCGTCGATGAGGCCAAGTTTGAGGAGGAAGTGGAACGGTTAGCGGTTGAGTCGCAGAAGCGGGAAGGGCTTTATGATCCATACGCGCAGGAGCCGGGGCACCTCTGGGAAAAGCGCAAGCGGCGGATTCGAGCGCTGCACACCGACTTCTACTTCGGCTACAACCTGCCCACAGAGCTGTTTGAGCGTATCGTGGAGGAGCTGCGGCGCGAGCAGTCGAAGGCGGGCGAGCTATCTGACCTGGCCTTTAATCCGGAGATCGCCCCATGGAGCATGCTTTTCCGACAGGGCGAGATTTACGAGAGCAAAGCGCCGCCCGAGCGGGAGAAGGTGAGCCACCACCTGGAGGAGATCAAGGTGGTGCTGATCAAGGGTATGATCAGCGACCAGCTACCGTTTATCGGCGTCGCCAAGCGCGTATTTAGCATCGACGACCTGCGAAAGATCTTCGAGCGGCGCATCGGCGGCGGGAAGATCGGCGGCAAGGCGGCGGGAATGTTGCTGGCCTGGCGCATCCTGCAACAGCGCGATCCTGAGTTCGGGCCAGACATCAGCGCGCAGGTCGGTATTGCCGACTCCTATTTTTTGGGGACCGACGTGATATATGATTTCCGGCGCATGAACAAATTGGACCACGTCATGAACCAGAAGTATCGGACGCTAGACGAGATCCGCGAAGGCTACCCGCGCATTGTGGAGGAGCATCTGGCGGGCAACTTCCCAGCCACGATCGTAGAGCAACTTGCGGAATTGCTGCGGCAGGTCGGCGGCTCGCCGCTGGTCGTACGCTCGTCAAGCCTTCTGGAGGACAACTTCGGGTCGTCGTTTGCGGGCAAGTATCAGAGTTATTTCTGCCCGAATCAGGGCAGCGATAAAGAGAACCTGCAAGCGCTGCTCAACGCGATCCGGCGCATCTACGCGAGCACGCTGAATCCCGATGCGATCCTGTACCGGCAGCGTCACGGGCTAATTGATTATGACGAGCGCATGGCGGTGCTCATCCAGCGGGTGCGCGGGCAGCGCCACGGGCGATATTTCTTTCCGACGGTTGCCGGCGTGGGCTATAGTCGAAACCCGTTTCGCTGGAATGCCCGGATCCGGCGTGAAGACGGCTTTTTGCGCGTTGTGTGGGGCATCGGCACGCGGGCCGTGGAACGCATGGGCAACGATTATCCGCGACTGGTAGCGTTGAGCCACCCTCAACTGCGGCCTGAGGTGACGGCAAAGGCGGTTCGTAAGTATTCGCAGCATTACATTGACCTCATCGACCTCCAAGAGAACCTGGTGAAGACGCTGCCGGTGCACGAGGTCCTGACGGGCGAGTATCCTTTCTTGCGCTTCGTGGCCTCACAGGATCGCGGTGACTACATCCAGGAAATTCTTTCAGCCGCGAGCGTCGAAGATAGTAGCGAGCTGCTGGTGACGTTCAATGTGTTGATGCAGGATCGCAGGTTCGTGAGACTGATGCGCACAGCGCTGATGCGGCTGGAGAAGGCGTATCGCATGCCGGTGGATATTGAGTTTACGGTGGAAGTGATCCCTGACTATCCAGACGCGAATTACCGGCTCCACGTGCTGCAGTGCCGCCCTCTGAGCCAGCGCGAGGAGGGCGAACCGGTGGAGATTCCACAGGATCTGCCCGCGGACGACGTCATTTTCAGCAGCTCTGGACTTATTCCAGACGGGCGCGTAGAAGGCGTGCGCTACATGGTGTTCGTGGATCCGCTGCAATATCGGGCGATTGCCAATCCTACGGTACGGCTGGAAATCGGGCGAGCCGTCGGCCGATTGAACGAGAAGCTGGCGGGCGAGGCTTTTATTCTGATGGGTCCGGGTCGGTGGGGCAGCGCCAACATTGAACTAGGCGTGCGCGTCTCGTACGCCGATATTTTTAACACGAAGGCGCTGGTTGAAATTGCGGTCGCCGGGGTCGACGGCAGTCCGGAGCTGTCATACGGCACGCATTTCTTTCAAGACCTGGTGGAAGGCGGCATCTACGCGCTGCCGCTGCACCTGGACGAGCCAGACAGTACGTTTGATTGGGACTTCTTTCGCGAGTCGCCAAACGCCCTGGCGGCGCTATCTCCGGCGGATGACGGGCTTGAGGAGTGCATCAAGGTCGTCGACGTGCGCGCCGTGGCGCCGGGCTGCCGCCTGAGTATCCTGATGGATGGATCGCGGGATCGGGCCGTGGGTTATCTGAAGGCGGGCGACTGGGAGATGAAGGAAGAAGCGGCAACGGTGTATGAGGAAAGCAGTTATGCGTAGACAAACATTACGCAGTACGACGTCTACGATCGACATCTATATTAAGCTGGCGCAGTATCCGATTCTGGCGGATCGTATCCGCGACCGCATGCGGGAAGAGGTGTTTAAGCGCGGGGTCGTCGACGAGGCTACCTTTGAAGCAGAAGTGGAACAACTGGCGCTTGAGTCGCAGAGGCGGGAGGGTGTTCACGATCCCTATGCGTCTGAGCCGCCCAGCGTGTGGCACAAGCGCAAGGCGCGCATTCGGGCGTTTCATACAGATTTTTACTTTGGCTACAACCTGCCGGCACAGCTTTTTGACCAAATTGTTCGCGAGGTCCGGAGCCAACAGCCGGAGCAGACCGCCGGTCCCGATCTGGCCTTCAACCCCGAAGTGGCGCCGTGGTCGTTGCTGTTCAAGCAGGGAGCAATTTACGAAAGCTTGCCTGCTGGCGAGCGAGAAAAGGTGAGCCACCACCTGGAGGAGATAAAAGTGGTGCTGATCAAGGGCATGATCAGCGACCAACTGCCTTATATTGGGGTCGCCAAGCGCGTGTTCACGATGGACGACCTGCGCCGAATTTACGAGCGGCGCATCGGCGATGGCAAGATTGGCGGCAAGGCTGCCGGTATGCTCCTCGCCTGGAAAATCCTACAGCGTTGCTCCGTCGATACAGACCTCAGCCTGGGCGAGCAGATATCGATTCCTGAATCCTACTTCGTGAGTACTGACCTCTTTTACGATTTCCACCGCATCAACAACCTGGAACGGTTCCTGAACCAGAAGTACCTGCCTTTGGACGAAATTCGCGCCGAGTATCCGTCTGTGGTGACGGCGCACCTGGAGGGCGAATTCTCGGCGCAGTTCAAGCAACGGCTGCGGGAGGTGCTGAAGGAGGTCGGCGACCAGCCGTTGATCGTGCGTTCTTCGAGCCTGCTAGAGGATAATTTCGGGCACGCCTTCGCCGGTAAGTATCAAAGCCACTTCTGCGCCAACCAGGGCAACGCCGAAGAGAACCTGAAGGAACTCCTGGATGCTATTCGCCTTATTTATGCCAGCTCGTTGAACCCGGACGCGTTGTTGTATCGTAAGCAGCATAATCTCATCGATTATGACGAACGCATGGCGGTGTTGATACAACCTGTACGCGGGCAACGCCACGGACGCTATTTTTTCCCGACGGTCGCGGGTGTGGGCTTTAGCAACAACCCTTTTCGCTGGCATCCTAAGATCCGGCGGGAAGACGGCTTTTTGCGCATGGTGTGGGGCATGGGCACGCGCGCTGTAGATCGCGTCAGCGACGACTACCCGCGTATGGTTGCGCTGAGCCACCCGCGCCTAAGGCCGGAGACCACGGCGGAGGCCATTCACCAGTATTCACAGCATTATGCCGACGTGATTGACCTGAAGGAAAACCGTCTGGCGACGATTCCAGTGCACGAGGCGCTGGAACTGGACTATCCGTACCTGCGATACGTGTGTTGTGAATCGAAAGAGGATTATATTCAGGAGATTCTCTCCGCTGCGAGCCTGGAGTCGACGGACGATCTGGTGATCACGTTTGATACCCTGGTGCGCGACAGTAACTTCGTCGATCTGATGCGCACAACGTTGAACGTCCTCGAGGAAGCGTACCAGACGCCGGTGGATATCGAATTTACGCTGGAAATTGTGCCGAAGTACCCGCAGACGAATTATAAATTGCACCTGTTGCAATGTCGCCCGCTGAGCGAGCGCATCGCGGGTGAAGCGGTCACGATTCCCAGCGATCTGCCGGATGAGGACGTGCTTTTCAGGACGTATGACCTCATTCCCGACGGCAAAATAAGCGGTATACGCTATATTGTCTTCGTGGACCCGCGTGCTTACAGCACGATCGGAGAAACGAGCAAGCGGCTGGAACTGGGTCGCGCCATCGGCCGCCTGAACAAGATTTTAGAGGCCGAAGAGTTCATAATTATGGGTCCCGGGCGATGGGGGAGCGCCAATCTGGAGTTGGGGGTACGAGTGGGTTATTCGGACATTTTTAATACGCGGGCGCTGATCGAGATGTCGGTCGCCGGAAGCGGGGGCGTGCCCGAACTGTCCTACGGCACCCATTTTTTCCAGGATCTGGTCGAAGGAGGTATCTACTCGCTGCCGTTGCACCTGCAAAATCCGCGCAGCCGCTTCAACTGGGCGTTTTTTGAGGAAGCTCCGAACGCTTTAGCACGCCTCTCGCCGGCCGACGCGGGGTTGGGCGATACCCTGAAGGTGATCGACGCGTCGCGCGTTGATCCGCAAAAGCGGCTGACGATCCTGATGGACGGGTCAAAGGATGAGGCGGTGGGCTATTTGCAGAAAGGGGATTGGCGTGAGACGGAGCAACAGGTGTCGTTGTCTACGTTCTGAATTATTTTCCCGGAAACTCCGAGTTTCCGGGAAAATTGTTCGTTAGCCGCTCGAGCAACGCCCGCTCTTCGTCCTCGCTGCTTACCTCGCCGTCGAGGCGGGCTGCCAGGAGGCAGTCGAGTAGGCGAGCGTATTCAGGGCCGGGAGGCAGGCCCATTTCACGCAGGTCGTTGCCGTCCAGTGCCGGGCGTACGTGGCGCCAGTGGACCTGGTATTGCTCCAGGAGTTCGGCCGCGGGATGTCTCTCCAGCGCCGCGCGTGCTGCCAGGAGGATGCGGGGACGAGCGACATAAGGGCGCAGATGGCGCTCGACTTCGCTGGGGCTAACACCCGGTTCTAGGCCCGTGAGGAGCTGCATCAGGCGCAGAAGACCTTCGACCTCCTCACGGGTGCTTTTGCGCACGTTCAGGCGCTCCATCAGGGCGCGGCGAGCGTCTTGTGATTGGCTGGCCATCCACAAGGCAAAGTAGACGGAGGCCGGAGACTGTTCCTGTAGCGCTGCCTGCCACATAGGGCGCTGCATCAGGCGCTGCAGATTTTCGAAGTCCCCGGCGGCTTTCCAACCCCAGGCAAGGTTAGGATGCAGTTGCTGCAACACACCAAGCTGCTGCAGGCGCTCGACGATGGGGCCCGGATCTGGCTCGCGCAGAACCAGCTCGACTTCGTTGCGGATCCGTTCACCGCTGACGCGGTCGAGCATGGGCAGCCCGTCGGCGATCAGCTCAGCAGTGCGCGCTTCGATTTCAAATGAAAGGCGCTGCTCCAGGCGCACGGCGCGCAGGATGCGCGTGGCGTCGTCGACGAAGCTGAGGCTGTGTAAGACGCGAATCACGCCCTGGTGTAGGTCGCGCAGACCGCCATAAAAGTCGAGCAACTCGCCCAGATGCGCGCCGTCCAGTCGAATGGCCAGCGTGTTTATGGTGAAGTCGCGACGGTGCAGGTCGAGCTTAATGGAGCCACTTTCTACTTCGGGAAGCGCCGCGGGTTGATCGTAGAACTCGGTGCGAGCCGTGACGAAGTCAATGGCGTCGGCGGCGTTGTCCAGGGGATCATGCGGGGCGATAGTGCGCCAGGCGCGGGGCGATAGCAGCCATTTCGCCGTGCCAAAGCGGCTATGGCTGCGGACGCGGCCGCCATAGCGCTCCTGGAGCTGCCGCGCGAGGGCAATGGCATCGCCTTCAACGACCATATCGAGGTCCACGGCGGGCTGGTCAAGCAGCAGATCTCGCACAAGCCCGCCTACGAAATAGAGGGGCATGTTCATAGACGCGGCGACTTCGCCCGCAACCTGTACCACGCGCCACACGGCCGGCGGCAGGGCGGTGCTGAGTAGCGAATGTAAATCGGATTCGTCCTCCTGGCGCACGGGCCGCGTGAGCAGGCGCAGGAGGTCAGTGCGCGTGACGATACCGACGAGGCGCTCGACGTCGCTTCCCTGGTCACCGTCTCCCGCAATGACCGGAATCTGGCCCCAATCTTCTTCGATCATCAACTGCTGCACGAGCTCGATTGAGTCGGTAGGCGTAACCGTGACGCGGCCGCTTTTCATTATCTGGCTTACGTTTAAGCGGCCTAGTTCGTGCTGCATGGCGCGGTCTACGGCCCGGCGGGTAAGAAGACCCACCAGCCGTCCGCTCTTGGCGTCCACAACCGGGTAGCCTTCGTATCCAAAGCGCTGCATCTGTTGCGCCGCCTCCAGCACGGTCGTGGTGGCGGTGAAGATCTGGGCGCCGCGTGACATCATTTCGGATACCTTTACGGCCG
>JAICPS010000555.1 GCA_025929715.1 Anaerolineae bacterium
ATCACGGTTGCTGGCATCACGCGTATCTACACCTTGACGTTGACCACCACCGACTCGGGCACCACACCAGCACGAGTGATTCGTTCCTGCGACCTGAATACATCCAGACGAATGAAGCTCAGGTTGGTTCGCCCTTAGAAATCCAACATCTCGTCAATATGACCCTGGATATCCGGCTCCTCAAAATCCCCTTCCTTAGCCCACGCCGAAAGCTCCACGGTAAAACGCTCAAAGAAGCTCTTCGGCGGCAGCGCGCCCGAGCCGTAGGACATGTCCGCCACTTCGGCATTAATGATCAGCGTTGCCGTCTCCAGGACGATGGTCTCGCCTTCGCGCGCCAGCACCGGTTCGCCCTTAGGCGCCAGCTTGGCTTTCAGCGCGTCGTCGAAAAAGGCGTGGTCGCTCATGATCACCTTGGTCACCGTGCGAATGTCGTTCTTATCAAACAGCCACACTTCGAAAGCCGTGACGTTCTTGGGCGAATCCATGCCAATCGACTCTGAAATGCCCACGCCGCACTCGCCCAGGAAGTCGCCCTGCGCGTTTTCAATGCTGAACGAGTCGTCGTACGTATCGTGGCCGCGGCTGAACGAGGTCTGGAAGCGGGCGATCGGTGTTGCCTCCATATCCCGGTCGTCTTCCAACCCTACCGCGCGCGGCGGAGCCGGCATTTCGCTGGGATAGGAATACGTTTCGCGACGCGTCGCCGTTGCCGGGCGGCGAACGGCAAAGACGATCAACCCGATGATAATGACGAAGAGGACGATAAGACCGAGAACGATCAGCACGCCGCCCAGCCCACCGCCTTCCTGCGCCGCTTCTTCGCCAGGCTGAGGCGCGGCAATCGCGGCACAGCCCTGGGCATTGAGCACTGCCGCTAACGCTTCCAGCCGCTGCGCCTCCGGTGGATTAACCGGCCTCGTCTCGTTGGCCAGCTGGCAGACCGCCTGCGGCGCATCTTCCCAGCGGCCCAACGCATTGCGCACGTGCTCCTGATTGTTGTCAATGGAGTAAAGCCGCGCCAGTGTGACCAGGTAAAGCTCCTGATCCGTTTCTCCCAGGTGCTGAGGACCCCCTCCGGTATATTCTACGGGCGTCAGTCCCCATCCGAAGACGAAGAGGCCGATAAAAAATCCGACGATGAAGGCTCCGAGTCCTATCAGAACCGAGCGGTTGACGTTTTCCATTTGTTACCTGCCTCTCTGTTTTCCCCTGTAATGCCGGTTATCTTACCATAAGAAAAACCTCAAGCAAATAAAAAAACGGGTGGCCAGACTGGTCCAAAAGTACCGTCCGGCGTCGGCTTGAGGGCGTTTCTTTTTCAATTTGTCCTGTGGTATACTCTGCGCTGAAACTCAGGACGTTGCAACGCAGCCGATTTCAGCGGTTGAACTCGCCCTGGTTCTCATACTTCCGGTGCCTGTGAAATCCATCATGAAACATTTTCTATCCATTGCAGACCTTACTGCCGGTGAACTGAACGACCTTCTGGACCTTGGTTTCAGGTTAAAGGAAGCATGGTGTAACGGCGGCAATGAGCCCGTATTGCGTGGCAAGAGTCTGGCGCTGGTCTTCATGAAGCCGTCGCTGCGTACACGCGTCTCCTTTGAGATGGCAATGGTCCATCTAGGCGGCTACGCCTTCTACCTGGGTCCCGACGAGATCAAGCTAGGCAGTCGCGAAAGCGTGCCGGACGTGGCCCGTGTCCTCTCCGGTTACGTGGACTGCATCATGGCCCGCGTCTTTGCCCACGAGCACATCATGCAGCTCGCCGAATACAGCTCCGTGCCGGTAATCAACGGGCTCTCCGACTACAACCATCCTGCCCAGGCGCTGGCCGACCTTTTCACGATTCGTGAAACGAAGGGCAGCCTTCAGGGCCTGACGATGGCCTACGTGGGTGACGGCAACAACGTCGCTCGTTCCTTGCTATTCGGCGCCATGAAGAGCGGTATGAACTTTGCGCTGGCCGCGCCGCAAGGCTACACGTTAACTGATCAAGATCTGGAAGAAGCGCGCGGTATGCGCCTCTCCGGGCGACAGACGGTCGTACAGACGCATGATCCCGTGCAGGCCGTGCAGGGCGCCGACGTCATTTATACCGATGTCTGGACCAGCATGGGGCAGGAGGCCGAAACCGAGCGCCGGCTGAAGATATTCCCGCCCTTCCAGGTAAACGAGCAACTGGTGAATCAGGCCAAATCTGACGTTCTCGTCATGCACTGCCTGCCAGCCCATCGCGGCGAAGAAATCACCGACGCCGTCGCCGACGGCCCACATTCAGTCCTCTTCCAACAGGCCGAAAACCGAATGCATGCCCAAAAAGCAATCCTACAGAGACTTCTGACATGACACCTGTACGGGCGCTTCGCTATGGCCGCTTGCGGCCCGCGCCCCTACCTACCTGACCCTTGACCCTTATGCCAGGAAACCGCGCTCGCTACGAACAGGCGCTCAGCCGGGGACATTCCTATAGTTGGGACCAGCAATGGAAAGAGGCCGCCGTGCAGTTTGAGACGGCTATCTCCGAGTTCCCCGAAGAGCCCGCGCCCTATGCCGGAATGGGCATGGCTGCCTTGGAGCTAGGGCAGTTGGCCGACGCGCTGGAAAATTACAAGTTCGCGGCGCGCTACTCGCGTGGAGATGTCATTTATCTGCGCCAGGTAGCCGACGTTCAAGAACGGATGGGGCGCCTTGGCGAAGCGGGTCAGACGTACATGGCTATCGGCGAGATTCACCTCCGCCGCAGCGCCATGGACCAGGCCGTCGACAACTGGCATCGCGCCGCCCGACTGGCGCCCCAGCTCTTGGGCGCACACCAGCGGCTTGCGCGCTACTACACCCAACAGGGGCAGGTCCGTCCCGCCATTCGCGAGTACCTGGCGATTGCCCGCCTTTACCAGGCCCGCGACCAGAACGAGAAAGCGATGCAGACCTGCCGGGCAGCGCTCAACCTCGATCCACGAAATCCGGATGTACTCACGGCGATTGAGCTCATTCAGCATGGCGAGCAAATCTTCGATGAAATAGAAGACGGGCCCCCCCGCACACTCGATATTGACCTGTTCACTGCCACCCAAGGGCGAGACGGTGGACTGGACGGCGCCGCCGAAGATCTGGATTGGCAATCGCCGCTTGAAGAAGTCGATAGCCCCGTGCACGATGCGC
>JAICPS010000564.1 GCA_025929715.1 Anaerolineae bacterium
AGGTCGTAGACGAGAATTATTCCACCTTGCCCCAGGAACTGTTGGTCGAGAGGGCACAAGAGGCGGGTATGACGGTTATCGATCTCTTGCCTGTTTACCAGGAGGCTTGTCGCGCAAAACCAGAAGGCCGGTGTCAGCTGGAAGACCGCTATCTCTTCGCCGACGTATGGATGCATCCCTCGCCATACGGCCACACGATTACAACAGAGGCAATCTTAACCACACTCCAGACGGTTTTGCCTTAACACCAACCGTCAGCAAGGGCCTCGCTCGGAGAACATCGATGGACTTCTCTTGGACAAGCGAACAGTTGGAATTCAAAGATGCAGTTGTTAAATTCGCCCAGCGTGAATTGAACGACGGTTTGATCGAGCGTGATCGGCTCGGCGAATTATCGCGCTTGAACTGGCAAAAGTGCGCCGATCTTGGCATCCTGGGCCTTTCTATACCTGAAGAATACGGTGGGTCAGGCGCCGATATCATGACCACAATGCTGGTCATGGAAGGCCTTGGCTACGGTTGCCAGGATAATGGCCTCATCTTTGCGATCAATGCCCAGATGTGGAGCGTGCAGCATCCAATCCTGGTCTTTGGCACAGAGGAGCAAAAAAACAAGTACCTGCCAGGGCTCTGCTGCGGTGAATTAATTGGTGCGCACGGCATGTCTGAACCCGATTCAGGTTCCGATGCATACAGCTTACGAACGCGCGCGGAACGGCTCGAAGACGGCTACCTGCTGAACGGTAGCAAAATGTTTGTCACCAACGCGCCAGTTTGCGATATGGCGCTTGTTTTCGCGACGGTCGATCCGGCTAAGGGTCTGGGAGGCATTACCGGCTTCTTAGTCGATGTGGAAACACCAGGCTTTACCGTTAGCCGCGACATCGACAAAATGGGACTGCGAACTTCACCGATGGGCGAGTTAATTCTTCAGGATTGCTTCGTCCCGCTGGAAAGCAGATTGGGCCGAGAGGGTGCTGGTACGAGCATCTTTAATAGCTCGATGGAGTGGGAACGGAGCTGTATCCTGGGCAGCCACGTCGGCGCCATGGAGCGACAATTGGAAACGTGCATCCGCTATGCGCGTGAACGGCGCCAGTTCGATAAGCCAATTGGCAAGTTTCAATCGGTCTCCAACCGTATCGCCGACATGAAGGTGCGCCTGGAAACGGCGCGCCTACTACTCTACAAAGTTGCCTGGTTGAAGAAGATGGGGAAATCCGCCGTCATGGAAGCGGCGCTGGCGAAGCTGTACCTGAGCGAAGCGTTTGTATCCTCCAGTATGGATGCCATTCGCACCCTGGGAGGATACGGATATATGACCGAGTTCGAGGTTGAGCGGGATTTGCGCGACGCGATTGGGGGTACCATTTACTCAGGTACGTCTGACATCCAACGCACTATCATTGCCCGCTTAATGGGGCTATAGATGGCATATTTACTGCAACAGTTGTTAACCGAGAGCGCGTGTGCCTTTCCCCAGAACGAGGCGATTCGTTACCAGGGGCAGGCGCTCACGTACGCCGAGCTGGACGGCGTCACTAACCAGGTAGCCCGTGCTCTGCGCCGCGCGGGCGTGGAGCGCGGCGACCGTGTGGGTATTTACGTCAACAAGTCTCCCGCCTCGGTTATCAGCATTTTTGGTATCCTCAAAGCAGGCGGCATTTATGTGCCGCTTGATCCAAATTCCCCGGTAAAACGGTTAGCATATATTGTGCGCAATTGCGAGATCAAGGTTTTACTGGCCGGGCCAGAGCAGTTGGAGCGTATTGCAAAAATTGCCTCGGATGAAACGCCACTCCATTGTGTCCTGTTGACCGGCAATCAGCCTGATGCGTCTTTACCTGCCGGCTTTCGACTGGTCGGCTGGGGCAACGTTCTTGAAGAGGATAGCTCGATGCTACCCTCGACGGCCACGATAGAGACCGACCTGGCTTATATTCTCTACACTTCCGGCTCCACCGGCGATCCCAAGGGGGTCATGATCTCGCACCGCACGATCCTTACCTTTATCAACTGGTGCCATCAGACGTTCGTGGTCAACGAGCACGATCGCGTAACCAGCCACGCGCCGATCCACTTTGACCTGTCTACGTTTGATATCTTCGTGACCATTAAGGCAGGCGGCTCCGTTGTGCTCGTTCCTGAAAAGCTATCCATTTTCCCCATAAAGCTGGTCAAACTGCTGCAAGAACAGCGCATAACGATCACCTATCTCGTGCCTTCTATTCTCTCGCTCATGGTGAACTACGGAAAGCTGGGCGCGCACGATCTATCTGCGCTGCGGCTCATCTTATTCGCAGGCGAAGTCTTTCCCATCAAGTTCTTGCGCCAGCTAGTCCACGCCGTACCAGACGCCGCTTATTACAACCTTTATGGCCCAACCGAGACCAATGTGTGTACCTATTACCGTGTACGTCCAGACGATGTCGCGCCTCAGCGCAGCCAGCCGGTGCCGATCGGCAAGGCATGTGAGAATATGGAGGTATTCGCAGTTGACGAAGAAGGGCGACGCGTGAGCGAAGTGGGAAAAGAAGGTGAGTTATGGGTGCGCGGCTCTTGTGTTGCGCAAGGTTACTGGGGCGACCGTGAGCGCACAGCGCGAAGTTTTATCCCTAACCCTTTCCAATTGCAGTTTGACGAAATAACCTACCGCACCGGAGACATTGTGGTGCTCGACGAGGATGGCGAGAACTGGCTTTTCGTCGGACGCCGCGATCACATGATCAAGACTCGCGGATACCGCGTCGAATTGGGTGAAATTGAATCGGCGTTGTATGACCACAAAGGCGTCAAAGAAGCGGCCGTCGTGGCTATTCCCGATGACCTGATTGGAAACAGGCTTATAGCCTTCGTAGTACCCCACGACGATAGCATTGTCACGGCTGGCGATATTAAGATGCATTGCATCCACCGGCTGCCTAGCTATATGGCGCCGGAAAGCGTTGAGTTCTTGAAGATGATACCCAAGACATCGACGGGCAAGATTGATCGGCCACTACTGGCCCAAAGTTCACTTCAACCTGTAAGTAAGGAGAAAGTATAGTATGAGCGACGTAATTATTATCGGCGGGGGGCCGGCAGGATCAAC
>JAICPS010000692.1 GCA_025929715.1 Anaerolineae bacterium
AACAGGACTGTGCCAAAGCCTTCAAACGGTTGCAGATCTGCGTCAAAGAGCGCGTTATAAAACTGCACCATCGCTGCCACATTCACAGCAGCAATCGTAATCCCTCTCAGCGCAACAGGTCGTGGTTGCATTGCACTCAATTCCTTTTCACATCAGTTGGTCAAGTTTGCGAGTTTGACCTTACGACGGCTTTTGCGCCAGGACAAAAAGATGCGAGCTATGCGGCCAATGGCTGTCGGGAATCAGCCTCGACCAGACCAGGTGCAGCCCACACTTCTCTATCAGCGCGAGGTTGGTCTTCGCATCGTAATGGCTCCAGTGCATCGGCACACCAAAATAATCGTCGTTCATATCCATGGCAAGATCGTTCGCACCGAGGCACAAGAATGCCAACCCACCAGGTTTGAGAATGTGGCGAAACCTCCAGAACAGCGCCTCGTGTTCCTGGCGCGGAACATGAATTATGGCATAGTAAGAGCAGATGGCGTCAAAGCAATTCGGCGCAAAGCCGAGCGCGGTCAGATCTTGACAGACAAATGACGCGTCCGGCACAAGGCGGCGGGCCAGCCCAAGCTGAGTCTCGGCAAAGTCAACACCCACGACTCGGCTCTTATTTTGTAAAATTCGACTGATCGGTACGCCTGCACCACAGCCGGCATCCAGCACCAGCGCTCCCGCAGGCAATTGCGCCATAAAGTCGTCAAGCAGCTTTATGTCCGCCGACTCAGCAGTCCGCGCCGCAAGATAGTCGTTGGCGATAGCATTATAACCCTGCCGCACAAGCCTCTTGTGATCTTCCACACCACCCTCCGCAAACACAAGTAAGATACCGCGTTCACCGCTATAATAACATTCGCAATGACCAGTCTCCAATCCCGCCCGAACGAAGTTCGGTGATCTCCAATCTATAGGCTCTTCCCATGCACCTCGCCCTCAACGCCTACTTCTGGAACCGTCCTGACACCGGCAGCGGACAGTACACACGCCAGTTAGTCTACCACCTCAACCGTTTCGTCAGCGATCTGGACATTACTCTCATCTATCCCCACGCCGGCGAGCCGGAAAAGACGCCGCCCAGCGTGCGCGTGCAGCACGTGGCCACGCGGCCTGGAAATTTGGGCAAAGTCCTTTTTGAGCAGGTAGGCTTTCCGCGCGCCTGCGGCGAGGTGCGCGCAGATCTGGCTCACGTTCCGTACTGGGGACCGCCGCTGCGCTGCCCCATCCCGCTCGTCGTCACCGTGCACGATTTGATCACGCTCGCCGTCCGCGAATACAGGCGCGGTCTGCGCGCCCGCCTGTATAATGCCCTGGTCAGCGCCGCGGCGCGCGGCGCTACGCATGTAATCACCGACTCGCGTTTCAGTCGAGACGAGATTACCAGGCGCTTGCAGATCCCGGCCGAGCGCATCACTTCGATCTACCTGGCGCCCGGCGCGCAATACACGGCGCAGTCTGAAATGCTTCTAGATATGGCCGTCAGGCAAAAGTACGATCTTCCCGACTTTTACGTCCTTTACCTCGGTGGGTATGCCTTGCACAAGAACGTGATGACCCTGCTCCTGGCTTATACCTACGTGGCTCAGGCGCTGGGCGAAGAGTATCCTCTCCTATTGGCGGGAAACAAACCCGACCCAGGCGATAACTTTCCCGATTACGACGACTATATTCGGCGCGCTGGCCTGGAGAAGTACGTGCGCTGGATCGGCTACGTAGAAGAAGCTGACAAACCGGCGCTCTATCGCAACGCGATGTGCTTCGCCTTCCCCAGCCGCTACGAAGGCTTCGGCCTGCCGCCGCTGGAAGCGATGGCCTGTGGCGTGCCGGTCGTCACAAGCAACGCCGCCTCGCTGCCAGAGGTGGTCGGGGAGGCGGCGTTTGCCCTGGATCCCGACGACGCGCGCCAGATGGCAGGCGCGATCATCTCACTGCTCATTCAGGACAGCTTCGCCGAGGAGATGAAACAGAAAGGGTTACAGCAGGCGGCCAAATTTAGTTGGGAGCAGACGGCAACCGAAACAGTCATTGTCTATGACCGGCTTGCCGGTCTATGAAATGCATATGCTGTGGCCGGTCAGAGACCGGCCCGAGCTCATTCAACGCTGTGGCCGGTTTCTAATTAGGTCAAATGACTCAACCCGCGCCACACTGAGGGAATACAATGCAGAAAAGAATAGCCATAGTAACCGGCGGCAACCGTGGCATTGGCTTCGAAATCTGCCGCCAGCTTGCCGCTCGCGAGG
>JAICPS010000062.1 GCA_025929715.1 Anaerolineae bacterium
CCACCGGAGACCGGAGACCGGGCGATTGAATCTCCCGTCTCCGGTCTCCGGTCTTCCAACTTCGACATTACGGCTTCGCAATCACCGGCAGATACAGATTATCCATCTCGACCAGTATCGTCGCCACGGCCACGTCGGACTCGTTGCCGAACGCGTCGCGGTATTTGACGTAGACGGTGGCCAGGCCGGAGGTCTGGGCCAGGGTCCACGGTTTGCTCGTAGCGTAGGGTTCCCAACTTGCGCCTGCGAAGTCGGGGGCGTTGCTGATGATCATCTCGGTCACGCCGCTGGCGCTGTCGGCAGGTGGCAGGTAGTCCTCTTCTAAGTGCGGATCGACCGCGTCGCTGGCCCAGAGGGTGAGCGTCACGTTGGGGTTGGGGGTCTGCGCGGCGCCGTCATTGATCAGCACCCAGCCGTGCGGCGGCAGGGGATCGCTGTTGGGCGTGGCGCAGGTGGGCGGCGAGGCGGCCGTGCGCTCGTTCTCCGCGTCGAAGCCCTCGACGACATAGCAGTATTGCGTGCCGTTGACGACAGTGGTGTCGGTGTAGACGCCGGGCGTTGGGGCTACTTGCTGGGTCAAATAGACAAAGGGACCGTCTTCGTCGGGGCCGCGGAAAAAGCCAACGAAGTTCCAGTCGCCATTCGTGTAATCGATGGCCACCGTGCCGTCGCCGGGGTAGGCCACGCCGTACAGCGGGGGCACGTCGCCGTCGTCTGAGGGGTCCGTCGGGTCGTCGTCCGTGCCGTCCGATTCCCCGCCGTCGTCCGTATCGGAGTCGTTGGGGTCGCTGCCGTCGGCGTGTTCCTGCCCATTGGGCACGCCGTCCACGTCTGGATCTGCTCCCGCGTCAGCCACGTTGGGGTCGGTGCCGTAGTAGATTTCCCACTCGTTGGGCAGGCCGTCGCCGTCGTCGTCGCCGGTGCTGTGCATGTAGAAGGAGAGCAGGGCTTCGCGCGTGAACGGGCCGCTGAGCGGGCTGGTCCCGGCAGCCTCGACGCTGACGTTGTACGAGCCGGGCACGCCGGTCTGGTAGAACGTGGCGCCGTAGATGCCGTCGCCCGCGCCGCCGTCGCCGTGCAGGCCATCGTCGTAGAGCGTGCGGATATAGTTGGTCCCGTTCGGATTTTCAATGTCGGCCACCACCGACGCGCCGGTTATCGGGCCGAGATCCGTCAGGCTGGCCACGATGCCCATGGGCGTGCCCACGGTGCGCTCCTCGACCGGAGTCGTCAGGTAGACGTCCATCGTCACGTCGCTGCGCAGTGAGACCTGCACCAGGTAGGGCGGCAGCCACTCCGCTTCGGCCACGTCTGCGCCCGGTCCGTCCTCTTGCGAGCCTTCCAGCTCCGGAACCTGCACCTGGATCTCTAGCGTCCAGGTACCCTGCTGCGGCGTTGTCACGCGCCAGACGTAGTGCCGGCCGTTGCCGTGGAAGATGGGCACGAAAACGCCATCCGGATTGCGCAGGATGGGCGTTTCCAGCGCGCCGATGTTCTCGAAACTCAAGGAAAGAATCATCTCCGCCGCGCTGCCTTCGACCGGAATCTCGACTACGTCGCCAAAGTCATCGCCGTCGGCCAGCGGTCCAAGCAGGCTGAAGCTCGGTTCCAGGCCCACGATTTCCCCGGCGATCATGCGATAGCGGGCGTCGAGGTCGAGCTGGAGCTGTTCGGGCTGCAGGGAGCCGGTAGGTACGGATACGGCCTGATAGGTGCCGCCGGTGACGTTGGCTACCGTCTGCATGCGCAGGCGGTCGGCGTCGGGTCCCACGGCCACGGCGTGCACGACCGGCACGGTGCCGCTGGCGTCGTCCAGAGCACCGATCAGATCGTCGAAGCTCTCGGAGCCGGCCGTCTCCAGCCCGTCGCTCAACAGGACGATGGCCCAGTCGTGGCCCGCGTCGCCGTCGGCGATCAGCTCGTCCCAACTGGTGCGCAGCGCGTCGCCGATCGCCGTGCCGCCGGTGGCCGTGACGCCGTCGATGGCGTCGAAGGCATCCTGGCGCGAGCCGCCAGACGGCGTGTCGGTCCAGGGGGTCAGGCCAAGGGGAACCTGGACGCCGCTGTTGAAGGTCACCACGCCAAGCTGGTCGCCCTGATGCCAGCTATCGACGTAGAGGCGCGCGGCGGCCTGCGCCGAAGGCAGCTTGTCGTCGTCGCCCATGCTGCCCGAGCGGTCCAGCGTGATGACGCTGTCGGCCTCGTCACGCGGCGTGTAGTCGATGGCGTCGGTTTCGGTGTCGCTCAGTGCGCTTCCGTACTGCACGGTCAGATCATACATTCCGGCGCTGGTCTGCTCGACGGCGCGGATCACGAACCAGTGCTGGCCCTGAACGGTGGCCGAGGTCAAGATGTTGGCGGCGGGCACGGCTTCGGCGCCGATGGTGAAGTCAAAGTTGTTCAGGTCCACGCCGCCCATGGGCACGCCGGAGCTGTCCAGCACGTCTACTTTGGCCAGGAATTTGTCGGGCGCCGTGGGCGAGCCGACGCGGGCCTTGTTGCCGGTCGTGGGCGCGACGATCTGCAGCGTGGGCTGCGTGCCGTTGAAGGCGTAGCGGTAGTTGGCCAGGTTTTCTAGCCCGGCCACGACGACGACCACCTTATCGTAGCCGTCGTTGATCAGCGTGTGCTCCAGGTCCCGGGCCTCGACGTTGTACTCGTAGGTCAGGTCCGTGCCTTCGATGCCCAACACGGTGTAATAGAGCATGTGCCCGCTGTCCTGGGTGAATTCGATCTGCACGAAGGGCACGTCGGCGGCGGGCAGCACCTGGTAGTAGCGGGCGCCCCACTGCCTGACTGTTTCGTCGGTGTCGACGAGCTGCTCGCCGAGGCTCAGATTTTCGTTCAAGGTGAGGAACGGCGCGCCGTAACCGCCGCCCGTCTGGCCCATGTCTTCGTACTGGTACTTGCCGGGCACGCCAGGGCCACTGAGGTCCTTGGCGTAGTTGGCGACGGCGAAATCTTTCCAGACGTCGCGGAACGTCTCGGCGTGGCCCAGCTCGTCCAGCGCGTTGTTCAGGGCGTGGATGCCGTCATGGTTAGGATCGGCGTTGGCCTGCTCCCAGAACTCGATGATGATGTTGATGCCGGCTTCCACGTCGTCGGCGGGCGTGCTGGTGCCGTACTTTTCGGCGAGATATTTCCAGAACAGCGCCGCGTCGTAGCTGGTCTCGACGATCGGGCGGTTGGGGTTGCCCAGGTAACCCATCACCTGCGGCACAAAGCCGGCATAGCCCGTGGCGATGTCGTCGAAACATTCGGCCGTGGGCCGGTCGCCGCCGACGCAGATGTGGTCCTGGATCATGCGCGCCTGCCCTTCGTAGGCCCAGGCGTCGGCCGGATCGTCCAATCCGGGGTATTTGTACTGCTGGAAATGAAACGCTTCGTGCAGGGCCACGATCCAGGCGACGGGATCGCCCACGCGGGTGCCCACGTTAAAGGGCGTTTCCATGAGGAGCGGCGAGATTCCCAACCCGCCGCCGCCCGCGCAGCCGCCGCCGTCGCACCAGACTACGTTGATGGGAATCTTGTCGAGCCCGCTCGGCGGCGCGCCCGCGTCGTTGCCAAAGCCCAGGCGCGTGAAGGCGTCAAGCGAGCCTTCTAGCGCAGTCTTTTGCAGCGTGATAAAGACGTTTTCGCCGCCGGAAGAGGTGTCGGTCAGGCAAACCTCCTGGCCGTCGATGAGCGGGCAGTCGTCCAGGCCCAGCAGGCCGTAGAAGAACCGGAAGTTGTCGGTGGTGGTGATGCGGCGGTTGTTGCAGACGTCGCTGTAGGGAGAAAAGCTGGTGTCGCTGGCGCGGTAGGAGCGCAGCCGATAATCGCGGTTGGGCGAGCTGGTATCGACGCCGGTCTCTTCGTAGGCGGCGTAATTGCCTTCCGAATTGGGCGTCAGCGTAGCCACTTCGGACCACGATCCGCCGTCGATGCGGCGCTCTACGCGATATTCGTCTTCGTCGGTGGCGGTGTCCTTCCAGCCCACGCGCACGGTACCGGCGGCGCTACCCTGGCAATTGATGTTTTGTGGCTTGGGCAGCGGGTCGCCCGCCGCTGCCGGCCGCCACGGTGTGGCAACAAGCACCAATAGCGCCAACAGGCTCAGCAACAGCCCGAACAGTCGTTTTTGCTTCATGTAGACCCTCCTGGGAAATGAAAATTGTACGAGGTGACCGGCGCTTTGGAAGCGGCAGTCACCTGGGATCGGTATCACGTCTATAAACGAAGCGGGCGTGATAATTACGGCCTGCGATGTAAACAGAAGTAATTACACAGAGCTTTTGCACTGAGTTGGACAGAGGGTTTTTCTCTGTGCAGCTCCGTGAAGAACTCAGTGGAGCTTTGTGTCACTCCTGTTGCTTTCACAGCAGTTCGCTGGCAGACGCGTTCGACAGTTGCTCCACGAAAAACGATTCGCGATACTGGAAGTGATCGTACAAACATTGTAACCCAAAAATCGGTGATGTCAGCGGTCAAGGAGTCCTAGTACCCACACAAACGAGGTGAAACGATGGCAGAAAAAGCGATTACGATTAGGGACAGTTATGCCGGCAAGGTCGTTCTCGTAACCGGCGCATACAGCAACGTAGAAATGCCCGGCATGCCGTTGTCGGCTGGAAGAGAGTCATGAAAGCCATTATCTGGACAAGATACGGCCCGCCGGATGTTCTTCAACTGCGGGAGGTAGAGAAGCCCGTTCCGAAGGACAACGAAGTACTGATACGGATACGTGCGGCAACCGTAACCGCAGGTGACTGCGAGCTTCGGAGTCTGAAATTCGCAAGCTGGCTGGCGCTGCCCATGCGACTATACGTGGGCCTCAGACGACCAAAGAGAATCCGGATACTAGGACAGGAGCTCGCCGGGGACGTTGAAGCAGCCGGCCGAGCGGTTAAGTCGTTCAAAGCAGGCGACAAGGTCTTCGCAACGACCGGCTTTACGCTGAGCGCCTATGCCGAGTACATCTGTCTGCGGGAAGGAAATAGAAGGCCCCTGGCAATTATGCCGGCCAATATGACCTATGAAGAAGCCGCCGCCGTGCCAGTCGGCGGACTCGAAGCATTGCATTTCCTGCGCAATGCAAATATCCGGCGAGGAGAAAAAGTATTAATTAACGGCGCCGGTGGGAGCATCGGTACCTTCGCCATACAGCTTGCGCTACACTTTGGCGCCGAGGTAACCGGCGTGGACAGTAGCGGCAAGTTGGACATGTTGCGCACGGTGGGCGCCCACCACGTCGTCGATTACACCCAGGAAGATTTCAGCAGGCGCGGCGAAAGATACGACGTTGTATTCGACGTGGTTGGCAAACGTTCCTTTGCGCGCAGCATGAACGCGCTCAAGCCGCACGGTCGCTATCTCATGGCCAACCCTACTCTGCCAGCGATAGCCGGCGCCCGGTGGAGGTCACTGACAGGTAGCAAGCAGGTGGTGAGAGGGCCGGCAAGCCAGACGCGTGAGGATTTGAATTTCCTCAGAGAACTCATTGAGGCGGGGAAGATAAGATCGGTGATCGACAGGCGCTATCCGCTGGAGCAGACGGCCGAGGCGCACCGGTATGTTGAAACGGGGCGAAAGAAGGGAAACGTGGTGATAGTTGTGCCGTAGCGCTCTCGACAATTCACGGCTTCAAGTCACGTTTTCAGTGTCCCGTCTGTCTGGGCGGCGCGGGTCCGGCCGGTTACTCCCCAGATCGTCGAAGCTAAATGTCTATCTCTATTGCCCGCGTGGTTGCATATACCATTCGCGGAATTCAACACACTGGCCCTGATCGTCAAAGCGCAGCACAAAGATATTGTCAAAAACCTTCGCCGGCATTTTGTCGTCGACTTCAACATAGTGGGTGCGCCCGTTGGCTACGGCGATGTTTCCGTCAACCGCTATTGGCTCATAGTGCGCATCATAAGTACCCGGAGCGTCTCGATATTCGAGCCAGTGAGCAACAATGGCATCCCGGCCGCGCACCGCTTCGTCGTCGAAAGGGTTGTACGAGTAGGTTGCGTCAGCTGCGAAAAGGTTACCGATGGCCTGCGGGTCGTAGCTTTTCCAGGCCTCGACGTAAGCATTGAGCCATTCGGCGACGGTTGCATGGTTAATCATCTTTGTTCTCCTCGGTTTATCTTTTCATATATGTAGTTCGTTCTTGAACGACTCCTCAATTCTACCTTAGCCTGCAACCCACGCCTCCTTTCACATCCCTTCCCCAACCTGTTCATAACTTTTTCACAACTCCCGTCAATACTAGCACTATTAACGGACGTCACGGCCGAGAGAGCCTGTGACGATGAGACAAGGAGTTGACATCCATGTTCTTTCGAGGACGATTCTTCATGCGCACGTTCCTGTTGCTGCTGCTGCTAGGCATATTTATGAGCGTGGCCGGGCGCTGGTCGTATAACGCGGGCTGGTCTGACGGCTATGTTGCGGCACAGACCACGGCGCAAAACGACGATGGCCAGACTAACGTCTCGCCCCCCGCGCCACAGGCTTACCCTTACCGGGGCTGGGGTTTCGGTCCCCTGGGCTGGTTTTTCGGTGGGCTGCTTAAGTTCTGGCTCTTCTTGCTGCTGGTTGGCCTGGGCCTGAAACTGCTAGGCTGGGGCAGATGGGGGCGGCACTGGCACGAGGGCCGGCGTCATCATCACTGGCGTGAGCGTGGCGAGTACGACGCACCGCGCGAGAAGAGGCCAGAGGACGTCGAACCCGACGTTCGCCGCGTCTAACAGCATGTGCCAGGTACCTCCCAGCGTTGCCGCAGGCATAAGCCGCGTTGCTGCAGGCATAAGCCGCGTTGCCGCAGGCATGAGCCGGTACCTGGCGCATTCCCCGTGCTGCCCGTAGTCCCTTCCTCACCCGCGCCATAGGTGGTAACATAGCATCGAGAAAGCGCATCCTTATGGCTACCCATCCCATGTATGACCTGATTCTCGTGGTAGACGACGAACCCAAGATTGTCAAGCTGGCGCGCGACTACTTGCAGCGCCAAGGCTACCAGGTGGCTACCGCCGCCGATGGGCCCATGGCGCTGGCAATCGCCCGTCGCGAGAAACCCGCGCTCGTCGTGTTGGACCTCAACCTGCCGGGCATGGACGGGCTGGACGTCTGTCGCGCCCTGCGCCGCGACTCCGGCGTGCCCATCATTATGCTTACCGCCCGCGTCGAGGAAACCGACCGCCTCATCGGCCTGGAGCTGGGCGCCGACGATTATATCACCAAGCCCTTCTCCCCGCGCGAGTTGGTGGCCCGCGTGCGCGCTGTGCTGCGCCGCGCCCGCGGCGACCTGCAGGCGCCGTACCTCATTCGCGCAGGAGACCTGGAAATTGACCTGGCCGGACATCGTGTGACGCGCAACGGGGAAGCGCTGGAGCTCTCGCGCACCGAGTTCAACCTGCTGAGCGTCCTGGCCCAGCACCAGGGACAGGCCTTCAGCCGCGCCCAGCTGTTGCAGCGCCTGCACGGTGTGGCTTTCGACGGCTACGAACGCAGTATTGACGCCCACATCAAAAACCTGCGGCGCAAAATCGAGCCCGACCCCGGCAACCCGTCTTACGTAGAGACCGTCTATGGCGTCGGCTACCGCTTCGCCGCCGAATAAGGACGCGCGCGTGCCATGAGCGATCAGCCGCACGGCCCCTCCTGGCACAGGCATAGCGGACCCCCCTGGCGCCACCGGCGCCACTGGCGCGGCAAACGACCGCGCTTCCTGTTCCTGCGCTTCGCTACCGTCTTCGGTCTGATGGCCCTGCTTGTCGTCGGCGGCATGGGCGCGCTTGCCTTGCTGCTGACGCGCGTTATGGGCGGTGAGGCGCCCACGGCTGTGCTAGTCTGGCTCGGCGGTTGCGGGCTGGCGCTGGCGCTGCCGCTGCTGGGCATGGGACTGGCGGTGCGCGCCTGGCGCAGCATCGCCCAGCCACTGGGCGCCGTCATGGAAGCGGCCGACGCCCTGGCGGAAGGGGATCTAAACGCGCGCGTGCCCGAGGGTCGTCCCGGCGAGTTTGGCGGGCTGGCGCGCTCCTTCAACCGTATGGCGTCCGAGTTGCAACGCGCGGAAAACGTGCGCCGCAACCTGACCGCCGACGTGGCCCACGAGCTGCGCACGCCGCTGCACATTATCCAGGGCAACCTCGAAGGCGTGCTCGACGGCGTCTATGAGCCGACACCCGAGCACATCGCCGACACCCTCGAAGAGACGCAGCTGCTGGCGCGGCTGGTCGACGATTTGCAGCTGCTCTCGCTGGCCGAAGCCGGCGAGCTGGCCTTGCGCCGCGAGACGGTGGCAGCGCCTGACTTGCTGGCAGATGTGGCTACGAGTTTCGGCGGCCAGGCGGACGCGGCCGGCGTATCGTTGCAGGTGGCGCTACAGGACGACGCCCGCGACCTGGCGCTGACTGCCGACCCTGACCGCCTCGACCAGGTGCTGAGCAACCTGGTGGCCAACGCCCTGCGCCACACACCGCCAGGCGGCGCCATCACCCTCTCCGCCTCCGCCGGCGAGGGCGCCATACAAATCTCCGTCGCCGACACCGGCAGCGGCATCCTCACTGACGACCTGCCCTACATCTTCGACCGTTTCTGGCGAGGCGACAAAGCCCGCGCCGGACCCGGTACCGGTCTGGGCCTGGCCATCGCTCGCCAGCTCGTTTTGGCCCACGGCGGACATATTGAAGTTGCCAGTGCGGTGGGTAGTGGGACGACGTTTACAGTGACGCTGCCGCGCGTTGGCGAACGGAGATCCTAGTTGACATTTCGCCAAACTTATTTTACTATTTAGTTAATTAGTTAATTAAATGATTATGCAGACCGAAAACGAGAAGCTTAGCCTGACCTTTGCCGCCCTGGCAGACCCCACCCGCCGGGCAATGCTGCAGCGGCTTGCGCAGGGTCCGGCCACCGTGAAGGAGCTTGCCGAGCCGTTCGATATCAGCATGCCGGCGATCTCCAAACACCTGCAAGTGCTGGAACGCGCCGGATTGATCGAGCGCGGGCGCGAAGCCCAGTGGCGGCCGGCACAACTACAAACCGCGCCGTTGGAGGATGTTTCCCAATGGCTGGAGAATCTGAACTGGGAGAGCAATTTTGATCGTCTGCAAGAATACATACGCAAGCTGCAAGTGGAAAAGTAGAGCTAGTTTGAGGAGAAAAGATGATGCCTGACTCAACCAAAGATCGGGAAATCGTCGTCAACCGAGTAATCGAAGCACCACGCGAACTCGTCTTTGAGGCGTTTACGGAACAAGAGCACATTGAACAATGGTGGGCTCCGCGCAAGGCGACGACCCATGAAATGGATGTTACACCCGGGGGCGTCTGGCGCTACAGCCAGCCCGGCCGCGGTGGTGCTGAACACCCATTCAAGATCGAGTTCGTCGAGATTTCCAGGCCGACGCGGCTGGTATACGATTACGGAAGCGACTCAGCGGACGCGCCTGAGCCTGTGCGCACCACCGTGACCTTTCATCAAGAGAACGGAAAAACCAAAGTCACGCTGCAGTTGCTCTTCGCCACAGCGGCCGCTCGCGAACAAGCGGTGAAATACGGCGGAATTGTGGGCGCCATGCAGGCGCTAGAGGAGCTCGCCGATTATCTGGCTATCAAGAGGTAACAATGGCCGAAGCCAAAAAGCAAGAATATATCGAGATCCGCGGGGCGCGCGAAAACAATCTTAAAGATGTCAGCCTGCGTATTCCCAAGCGCAAGATCACCACCTTCACTGGCGTGTCCGGTTCCGGCAAGTCATCCATCGTATTCGACACCATCGCCACCGAAGCGCAACGACAGTTATACGAGACTTTCAGCTTGTTCGTGCGCAACTTCCTGCCGCGCTACGGGCAGCCGGACGCCGACTCAATCCAGAACCTGGGCATGGCCATCGCTGTGGACCAGAAGCGTCTGGGCGGCGGCTCACATTCCACCATGGGCACCATAACGGATATCTATACCGTGCTGCGCCTCCTATTCTCGCGGGTTGGCGAGCCCTTCGTGGGTTATTCCAACGTCTTTTCTTTCAACGAACCAATGGGCATGTGTCCCGAATGCAATGGGCTGGGGCGCAAGCTGCAACCTATCGTCGAAAAATTCTACGATCCTTCCAAGTCGCTGAACGAGGGCGCCATCCAGGGACCAGTATTCGACGACAGCATTTACGCGGCCAGCGGTTTCTTTGACAACGACAAGAAGCTTTCAGAGTTCACCAAGAAAGAGATGGACCTTCTCTTGTATGGCGAGGAGCAGAAATTCAAGCTGGGCAACATGAACCGTACCTACCACGGCGTGATCACAAGTTTCGCTCGCTCCTACATCGAGCGCGACCTGAAAACACGCTCCAAGCGAACGCAAGAAAAGATCGCGCAATATCTCATCGAGGGCCCTTGTCCTAGCTGCAAAGGCGCGCGCCTCAACAAGGCCGTGCTGAGCTGCAAGATCAACGGCTACAACATCGCCGAGCTTTCCACAATGGAAGTGGGCGAGCTGATCGGTGTCGTGAGGGACATCAACGGTGCGGCGGCCAAACCAATGGTAGACGACCTGCTGCGCCGCCTGCAGAACCTGATTGACATCGGCCTGGACTATTTGACGCTCAACCGCGAGACCGACACGCTCTCCGGCGGAGAATCACAGCGCGTCAAGCTGGTGAAACATCTGAGCAGCAGCCTGATCGACGTGATGTACATCTTCGACGAGCCCAGCGTGGGACTGCACCCGCGCGACGTACACCGTCTCAATGAAATGCTGCAGAAGCTGCGCGACATGGGCAACACGGTGTTGGTGGTGGAGCACGACCCCGACGTGATCAAGGTAGCCGACCATATTGTGGACCTCGGTCCGCACGCGGGCAGCCAGGGCGGCGAGATCGTCTACGAAGGCGACTACGCCGGTCTGCTCAAGGCGGATACGCTGACCGGCAACTTCATGAAGGAGGCCATGCCGATCAAGAAGGAGTTCCGTCAGGCCAACGATCACTTGAAGCTAAGCAAGGTAAACGTCAACAACCTGAAGAACGTAAGCGTGAACATTCCCGTGGGCGTGTTGACACTGGTGACCGGCGTGGCAGGCTCCGGCAAAAGTTCGCTGATTGGCGAGGCCTTCGTCTCAGAATACCCCGACGCCATCGTGGTCGACCAATCCGCAGTAGGCGCGAATCCGCGCTCCAACCCGGCCACCTACACTGGCGTCATGGACGATGTGCGCAAGGCCTTCGCCGAGGCCAACAAGGTCAACGCCGGCTTGTTCAGTTTTAACTCCAAGGGCGCCTGCGAGAACTGCAAGGGCCTGGGCGTGGTCTACACCGACCTGTCCTTCTTCGAAAGTGTGAAATCGCCCTGCGAGGTCTGCAGCGGCAAGCGCTACAAGGATGAGGTGCTGGATTACAAGCTAAAGGGCAGGTCCATCGCCGAGGTGCTGGATATGACTGCCCGTCAGGCGCTCGAGTACTTCGAGCAACCCGAGATCCAGCGCACACTGCAAACGATGAGCGATGTCGGACTCGACTACCTGACGCTGGGCCAGCCGCTCAACACGCTCTCCGGCGGCGAATCACAACGTATCAAGCTGGCCAGCGAGCTGCACAAGGAAGGCAGCATCTACGTGATCGACGAGCCCACTACCGGCTTGCACAAGTCGGATACGGCCCACCTGCTCGAGATCCTGAATAAGCTGGTGGACGCCGGCAACACGGTGATCGTGATCGAGCACAACATGGACGTGGTGCGCAACGCCGATTGGGTCATCGACCTGGGGCCGGAAGGGGGCAGCCGCGGCGGAGAGGTAATCTTCGAAGGCACACCGGCCGACTTGAAGACGGCTAAGCAGTCGATCACGAGCCAATATATTTAACCTTGGGCTAGGTTTCTAAAACCTCTTCCTACAAAAACCAGGGAGAAAATCAAGCTGGAAAATGGAAAACAGATTAATCTGGCAGTTGGCACACTCTTGGAGGGTAAGGGTCAACTACTGGTATCGAAGTTTGCGAGCAAATAGAATGAGAAAGCGATATGGCAGACAAGCTCGGGAAACATAGGGGCGCCAGCACGCAGGTATCAAGAGTCATCAATGCGCCGCGCCATGCCGTCTATCAAGCGTTCGTGGACCGGGACCTGCTGGCTGCGTGGCTTGCGCCTGACAACATGACGGGTCGCGTGCACACCTTCGACCCGCGCGAAGGCGGGGGATTCCGAATGTCCCTTACTTATCAGAATCCAGCCGATTCACCGGGCGGGATGGGTGGCAAGTCATCCGCAGACACGGACACTTTTCAGGGTAGATTTGTCGAGTTGGCGCCCAACGAGAAGATCGTGTGGGTCACTGAGTTCGAGTCGCAAGACGCGGATTTCGCCGGTGAAATGAGAATCACCACAACCTTGAAGGACACTGGGGAAGGAACCGAAGTTACGATTCTCTGTGAAGATATACCCAAAGGTATCCGGCTTGAAGACAACGAATTGGGCACGAAGTCTTCTTTAGAGAAGCTGGCTACGCTGTTTGAATAGCGTAGCGTATGCGCCGCATCACCCGGCGCGGACGGCATACTGCAGGGTGACCACGCCGTTGCCGAACCGGCGCTCGTCGACCAGCTCCAGGTCCAGCCGCACACCGTCCGGGAAGAACCGCTTTCCCCCGCCAACGATCACCGGGCAGACGATCATCTGGAACTCGTCGACGAGACCTGCCCTTATCGCCTGTGCGGCTAGTTCCGGACCATCAACCGTGATGTCGTGCGCGGCGTGGGACTTTAAGCGCTGGACCGCATCGGGTTCGAACTCCCGCTCAATGCGCGTTCGCGCGCTGCGCGGCTCGGCGAGGCTCTTGGAGTAAACGATCTTCTCGGCCGCCTGCCACTGGCGCGCCCAGTCAAGCACAAAGTCCGGTTGGTCTGGGAGCGTGTGCGCGGTCTCCCAGTAGACCATCGTTTCATACATCCTCCGGCCGATGAGGTAGGTGCCAACCGACGACGCGAGGGCGTTGATGTAGGAGTGCACGTCCTTGTCTTCGGGAACACCCCAGCCGAATTGACCGTGCTCGTCCTCCGTAAAACCGTCTAGCGACGTGATCATCGAGTAGATCAACTTACCCATAGATCTCACCTCCATTCACATCAACTTTATTTGTCATACTAGCATTATTACTGACACCTGCCAACGGATGTTGGCCATCGTCACCTTTGGAGCGACGGCAGTCTTGTTGTTTCAAATGCCCACGAAGTATGCTAGAGGCAGCTTTCGACAAATATTTATTGACCACTGGGAAAAGCGGTTTTTGCCTTGACTTTTCGGTAAGACGTAGATGAGGCTGTTCTACCGCAATTTATCCAACCTGACCGGACCAGGCAAGATGAAAGGCCCAGTTTGGAAAGACATATCCACTCATGGGAACTTGGCATCAAATTCCAACAGATTTATAGTGTTTTGGCACAGTAAAAAGAACAATATTCATGACCAAAGCTATGAGAAAAAAACATGTCGCCATTGGCTGCGCACTTGCAACGCTCATCATTCCGGCTCTACTATGTATCACCTTGATTTGGGTCTACCCGCGGGTCATGTCGATTTATTATCAGGATGATATCGCAGATATTGAAAGTCGATACATTGAATTTGAGCAGTTGCTGGATAGAGGAGAGGATGAGAGTGCATACCTGTATATGTCCCCATCTTATAGGCAACGAAACACATATTCGGATTTTTCTAAATTTAGTTCGAATATCAGGCTAAGTTGGAGGAGAACTACTATTCATCCCATCCGAGATATATGGGTTCGCGGTAACCGAGGTGCGATATTTCCTGGGGATGCGAGTGAGTTTTGGAGATCAGGCCCCGAATACGACCTGAAAAAAGTAGACGGCGAATGGTACTTTACTGGGGATATCTGGTGGTATGAAGATTAGAGTGCGTACCATTCGAGAGAATGTGACCGACTCACCCTGCCTCATCACATTGCTGAATTGACTCTGCCTCCGATTTATTAAGTGCCGAAATGAAGTGTCCCAAATGTGGGAACTTTGATGTGAACAAGTATGGGTATTGGTAACCGACGCGACAACACTGTTTGCTAAGAACACGTAAAACTGCTTAGCCATGCACTTTAGCCTCCCTTCCCGACGCGAGCAGCCGGATGCTTAGAACGTTTGTTCGAAGGTAATTGTATCGCGTTTCGCTTCACAAAGTCGAGTGAGAACTTCATAAATTTTCAGGTATTGCTACCGGCCCGGACGTGTCAGGTTTTGAAAACCAGACACGTCTTCGGCGGGCCAGGCGTCAACCATGCAGGTCCCAGACTGCGGTTGCCTCATATCCGCCGCCGC
>JAICPS010000059.1 GCA_025929715.1 Anaerolineae bacterium
ATGTGCCGTTGTGACGACAGGTCGGCGGCAGCGTTCCATGCGGCGAGATAATCGCCAACAAAGATGCCAGCCAGCCCGTTGCCGGCGACGACCAGCGCAATCAGGGTTGCCGGCGTAGGAATGTGGGCCGCGGCGGCGTGGATCATGGCTCGTACCGGCGTTTCCTTGAGCCCCACGGTGCGCCGTACGCCGGCCAGCGCTCCCAACCAATGTGTGACGTTTATGATCTCCGGTCCGGAGATGCCCGGGAAGAAGTATTTGGCGCCGCCGGAGAAGCCGACTACTTCATGTGGAAACGTCGGCCCCAGGATGAGGATGTGGTCATAGTCGAACACGGCGCGGTTAATATTCAGGGCCACGTCACCGCCCAGCGTCGGATGCCATTGCTCGCCCGCGATAGCTTGTACCTGCGCCTGTGGCAGCGTGCCTATCTGGATTAAGGTGTTGGGCTGTTTCCAGTTGTGGTTAAAAAGGCCGACGTGGCGGAACACAGTCTGCCGTTCTTCCGGGGTGATGCCGGCGAGCCGGCACAACTGCGCGTCGTCGAGGGGTGGGTGAGTGCCCAATGCGACCATAAAGTCGAGCCGTTTTGCACCGGAGAGGATGGTAACCAGATCGCGAAAGAGCTGTGGCAAAGGAAGGGAGCGCGTGTGGTCCGGGATGAGGATGAGCAGCTTCGCGCCCACAAAGCGGCCGTGGAGGCCGGCATGCAGCGTTTCTCGAACCCGGTCTTCGCTCAGCAACTGGTCCACGGGAGCGCTTGCCTGAGCCGTGAGCGTCGCGCCGCCTATTTCCATCTATTCTAAGAGCCAACAGGCGGCCCAATGGCCCGGTTCATACTCGTTGAAAGGCGGTTGCGTTGTACATTTGTCGAAGGCGTAGGGGCAGCGCGTGTGGAACCGGCAACCGGCCGGTGGATTCAGTGGGCTCGGCACGCCCCCTTCAAGGATGATGCGCTGGCGCTGGCGCTGGACGGCGGGATCGGGTAGGGGGATAGCGGACAGAAGCGCCTGGGTGTATGGATGCAACGGATTGGCATAAAGCTGGTCGCGGCTCGCCAACTCGACGATTTTACCCAGGTACATTACCGCTACTCTATCCGAAATATGCTCGACGACGCTCAGGTCGTGGGCGATAAAGAGATAGGTCAGGTTAAACTCTTCCTGCAACTCGTTGAGGAGGTTGAGGACGTGTGACTGGATTGATACGTCCAGGGCCGACACGGGTTCGTCACAGAGGATGAATTTCGGCCGCAACGCCAGCGCGCGTGCGATGCCAATGCGCTGCCGCTGCCCGCCCGAGAACTCGTGCGGAAAGCGCCGCGCGTGGTGCGCCTCCAGGCCGACCCGGCGCAGTAAATCGACCACAATCTGCTCGCGCTCTTTGGCATTGCGCATGCCATGAATCAACAATCCTTCGGCGATATTTTCGCCTACCGGCATGCGTGAATTGAGTGATGAATAGGGATCTTGGAAAATAATCTGCATGTGGCGCCGCAGCCGCTTGAGCTGTTGTTGATCAAACTCGAAGATATTTTTACCCTCAAAATAGACAGCGCCCGCGGTAGGTTCAATCAGCCGCAAAATTGTCCGTCCCACCGTCGTCTTGCCACAGCCCGACTCCCCGACCAATCCCAACGTCTCGCCAGCCTTGATCTCAAAGGAAACGTCGTCAACTGCCTGCACGAAAGCCTGGACGCGACGTAGCAAACCACCGCGCACCGGGAAATGTTTGGTCAGTCCCTCGACACGCAACAGAGCCGGCTCTTCGTCAACCATCGCCGCTTCCATGCTCTCGCGCGGCCGTAATTCTATCCACTCCTGTGGAGCGGCCTCTATCTGCGCTACTGCACTCCCGCGGGCGAGCGGCTCGATCGGCGCCCTCGATTCCGCAAGCGGCGCCTCGTGTTGCTCGCTATCGTGGTACAGCCAGCAACGTACTGTGAGTCCATCTCCCACCGGGCGCAGCTCCGGCATGATCTCCGTACAAACCGTCAGACCATAATCCACCCGGGACTGGCAGCGCGGCGCAAATTTACATCCCGGTGGCAGGTTTACGGGGTTGGGTACGGCGCCAGGAATGACGTCCAGTTCGGACTTCACCTGGCCCAGCACAGGGATAGACCTGATGAGGCCCTGGGTGTAGGGGTGGCGGGGTTGCGCAAACAACGTGGCGACGTCTGCTTCCTCGACAATATGGCCCGCGTACATGACGGCGACGCGTTCCGCGGTCTCGGCGACGACGCCCAGATCGTGGGTCACGAGAAGGATAGCCGTATCCATCTCCGCGCGTAGATTGCGCAGCAGATCCAATATCTGTGCCTGAATCGTCACGTCGAGCGCCGTCGTCGGTTCGTCGGCGATGATCAGATCCGGTCCCCGGGCCAGCGCCATGGCAATCATCACGCGCTGCGCCATGCCGCCCGACATTTCGTGCGGGTAAGAAGAAATGCGGCGCTCCGGATCAGGAATGCCCACCATTTCCAATAGCCTCACGGCACGTCGCCCCGCTTCCGCCTTGCTGATGCCGCCGCTGACACGCAACGCTTCCACCAGCTGGTCCCCGATCTTGTAGATGGGATCGAGTGAGGCCTGTGGCTGCTGGAAAATCATGGAAATGCGGTTGCCGCGGATTTTAACCATCTCCGCCTCAGAGAGGTCTAAGAGGGAGATGCCGTCGAACTCGATTGACCCTTCCACGATCTGGCCCGGACTGTCCACCAGCCGCAGGATCGATAGCGAGGTCACGCTTTTGCCGCAGCCCGATTCTCCAACCAGTCCCAGCACCTCACCGCTGTGAATGGTCAGGTCGACACCGTCCACGGCCTTGATAACACCTTCCTCGGCAAAGAAGTAGGTTTTGAGATTCTCGATTTTTAGCAGTGGCGGCGAATCCTCCTCCTTCGCGGTATTCGAGATATCCCAGGCCATTTGTCTGGCTTCAGTCATAAAGTGCCATTCCCTCTAACTCCTTTTCGCGCCGCATACAAAAGTCTGCCAACCCTTCACGGATACTCGGATCGAGCGGCGGCGGTTCATATTGGCGCAGAACGTCTTGCCACACTTTATAAGCGCGCTGCACCACATCCTTCTCACCGCCCTCCAACCAGCTCTCATAGTTGAGGCGGTCGCTAAGAAACGGCTGGTAAAATTCGGTCGCATAACGGGCCTGCGTGTGGGCCGTGCCGAAATGATGGCCGCCCGGCCCTACCTCGGCGATTGCCTCCAGTGCCAGGTCTTCCTCGTCGATCGAAAGCTCTTGCAGGAAATGGTGGAACATCGCCAAGCCCTCGGCGTCAATAATGAATTTCTCATAAGAGGCCGTCAGACCGCTTTCCAGCCAGCCGACCGCGTGATGGATAAAGTTTGTGTGCGCCATCACCGCCGGCCAGATGGTCCAGTTCGTTTCGTAAGCAGCCTGTGCATCCGGCAATTTGGACGTGTTCAGGCTACCGCTTCCACGATACGGCAAGTCATAGCGCCGCGCAAGCTGCGCGCCAATCAACAGCGCCCGCGCCCCTTCAGGCGTTCCAAACGCCGGACTACCCGACTTCATATCGACGTTCGTCGTAAAACCACCATAAATAACCGGCGCACCTGGCCGCACCAGTTGTGTCAGGGCCACGCCCGCGAGGGCCTCGGCGTTTTGCTGCGCGATGGCAGCTGCCATCGTAATCGGACTCATAGCGCCGGCCAGTATAAAGGGGGTAATGATGCATACCTGTCCGGCCCGGGCGTAGCTGATCAATCCGCCGAGCATGCGGCTGTCGTAGCGCAAGGGACTATTAACGTTGATGACGCCGCCGATGACCGGATCCTCTGGAAGTGTACCGCCAAAGGCGATACGGCACATTTCGATATTGTCGGCGGGAATGATTCGCCCGTGCGCCACGTCTCTGGCGGCCTTGTCCGCCAGCGTAAAGCCAGCCAGCAGGCGCCTGAGATGGCGTATCGATACAGGAACGTCCTGCGGCTCGACGAGCGTCGAACCGGCAAAGTGAAGCACATTGATCGACTGTGCCAGCTTGAGGAGATCTTCGAAATCCTGATATGTGCTCGGCCGACGCCCATGCTCCAGGTTCGAGGTAAACGGCATCCCGGAGTGGGGCGCAAAGGCAATCGAGTTTCCGCCAATGAGCACGTTGCGCTCCGGGTTGCGTGCACGCCAGGTGAACGTCGCCGGCGCCCGGGCTATGGCTTCCGCAATGAGACCGCGATCGATCCGCACGCGATTGCTGCCCGGCCCTACTATTGCTCCCGCCTGCTTCCAGATCGACAACGCCTCGTCGTCCATAAACTCCAGCCCAATCTCCTCCAGAATCTGCATTGAGGCCCGATGCAGCGTTTCGATCTGCTCTGGTGGCAGAATGGTGACGGGCGGCATTGGATTGCGCAGCAGGCGAAACGGCAGCTCCAACACGAGGGATGATGCCGACCTACGGTCGTGTCGCTGCTGCTGGCGGGCAGAGCGGCCGCCTTTTCTAGTTCTTCTGGTCACAGCCCTAAACACCTCCAAAGGCAGAGAATCCGCCGTCGACGGGAATGACAACGCCGTTAACGAAACGAGCGCCCGGCCCACACAGCCAGATCAGCGTGCTAAGCAGGTCGTCGGGATTGCCAAACCGTTGCATCGGCGTATGCTCGACGATGGTCCGTCCGCGCGGAGTAAGTTCCCCGTTTTCGTCCAGCAGCAACCGCCGATTTTGCTCGCCGATAAAGAAACCGGGCGCGATGGCATTCACCCGTAACTCGGGTGAATAAGTGCGCGTCAGATATTCGGCCAGCCAGGCCGTCAGATTCTCGACGGCTGCTTTGGCCGCGCCATAGCCGGCGACGCGCGTGAGCGGTTTCTGCGCCGTCATCGAGGAGATATTGATGATCGTTCCCCTCTCCTGCCTGGCCATGGCCTGCCCGAATACCTGGCAGGACAAGATGGTGCCCATCAGATTGAGGCTGACCACCGCTTCCAGCTCTTGTTGCGGGAGTTGGAAGAAATCGACGTCTTGCGACACGGTCGCGCCGGGCCGGTTGCCACCGGCGCCGTTCACGAGAATGTCTATCCGCCCATGGCGCTGTAAGACCTCAGTGCGCGCCGCCTCCAGCTCTGATCGCTCAAGAACGTCCGCGAGCAGCGGCCAGCCGTCCCCATCTGCGTCCCTGATGGCGGCCACGGTGGCCGCGGCCCGTGCTTCGTCGCGACCCAGAACGGCGACAGTGGCCCCGGCCTGAGCCAAACCACGCGCCATCGCGCTGCCCAGCACCCCGGTGCCGCCGGTGACGACCGCCACCTGCCCGTCGAGAGCAAATAGGGAGGAGAGGAACTCGCCCATCATCGTTTTCCTGCCGTAAAGGGCGAAATATGTTTGGCGAAATGGCTGACCAACATGTCGCGATAGAGGTCTTCATGCGCCCTCAGCACCGCCAGGGTTGCGCTCTTTAACTGCGGATCCTGCAATATGGAGCCAAACGTGACGTGCAAGATCTGCCGCGTGTGAGACTCGTCGAGCAGTGTGGTCAGTTGCGCGTCGATTACGGTCTGGGGATTGGGCGCCAGCGCCTGGTCGCCTGAAAGGTGATAGGTGGCGCGGTCCGTGTCGAAGCGCTGGTGCCCCAGGCGCAGAATGCGCCTGAACAGGTCCGGAGCGGCGACGGCGATGGCGCGCAAGGCTTCCAGATAGCTGGTTCCGGCGGTCTTCAGGTGTATAGCCCCTTCAGGCGACAACCGGGCTACGATGGGGTAGAGGGTGAATTTGTCGGAGCCGGAGTGCAGGCTGAGCTTATAGGGACCGAATTTGCGGGCAATGGCCAGGTGGCGTTTGAACTCGTTGGCAAAGACTTCGGGATCGCCGATATAGTCGACCCCTTTTTCAAAACGGCCCGGATATCGTGGCGCCAGGCTGACGGGCTCGACGCCTAGGCGCTTCAGCTCGGCGGCAATGAACAGATGCTCGGGTAAGGATGTGGGATGCTCTGTTTCGTCGAGCGACAGTTCAATTTCATAGGCATCATGCGACCTGCGAGAGGCAATATGGCGCGCGAGCGTGATCGTATGGGCCACCGCGGCGCCATACTTGACCGCCGCCCGACGCACCTGCTCTCCGGTCATCGTGAGCCGGAAGGATTCAAGATCGAAAGGAACGTCCGCGTAACGACGCACGGTATCCTGCGCGGTGCTTGCCAGCTTCTCCCAGGGTAAGGCATCGTAGAGCTTCTGTAGCGTCGCACCTGTTGCCGTATGGCCCCTGTCCTGAACGTGGTCCCCGGAATCAATTGTATAAAAGGAATAGCCAGCGGCGAGGTGCTCATCGACGTCGTCGATGCACTTCAAGTGATCCGCATCCGCGCCATAACCTTCCTGCCAACCTGCCTGAAAGGCGCCCAACGTGGCGTCGTCCAGCACTTGCTGTGGCGTGCGGCCCGTGCGACTATTTTCGCGAACCGACTGTTGCGCAAAGATAGGCGCCATGTCGCCGTCTGCGTAGGCGCGCAGAGCGTCGGCGTGACCAGGCGTCGCCAGACCGAGCCGGTCGCCGAGGCCGATCGATTTCGCCAGACCGAGCGGCTTCGGCATGAGGTGGGGCAGGCGTTCCCGCAGGACGGCCACGTTTGCGGCAGTCGCAGGGCAGATGCGTAGCTGTTGGTCGCCATTATCGGTGCCTAGCAGGTAGGCCGCGCCGGTCAGCCCGCCGCTCTGACCCACGACGCCGATAACTTTGGATGCGCCTTGTCGTGCCAGAAAGAGGACGGCGCCTTCGGTAGCGGCAATGGAACGTGGATAGACGTGGAGCCGGCTGCCATCCGGGCTGTCGGCCAGCCGCTCGATTACGGCGATTCTGTTGGCGGTCTCTTTCGTCTTACTGTAATTATCCATAAATAGAAAAAGGAAGCTCGCATCCGGCGGATGCGAACTTCCCCCCGTTGGCTAACCCCAGGGGTAGGGGCTGTTGGACACAGGATGTAAATCGCCTTCGGCAAAGCGCGAATAGCGGAAAGGATGCAGAACGGAGCTGTGCTCGCCCATCAGCACACGCGCCACTTCCTTACCAACGCCGATCATCTTAAAGCCGTGGTTACTGTCGGCGACTACATAGACGTTGGGAATGCCCGGCGCATAATCAAAGATGGGAAAGCTGTCGACGGTGAAGCAGCCGATGCCGCCGGACGGCACCCTGTGGTACGCTTCGTAACACCCTTCAAACCGTCCGATGGCGTGGGCCAGACCCGAGGTCCAGAGATCCGCAAAGTCGTCGCCCACGACGTAGTGGGGGCTGGCGGTACCGTAAGGATCGACCTCCGCGCTGTGGCCCAGGTTTTCAGGAGCAGCGCCGCCCTGCACGCCGTGCGTGTCCTGTTTCCAGTAGACGCCCCACAGGCCATTCTCGGGATTCAGCTGTTTGCCGCTCTTTTGCGAGATCAGCGGTTCGCGTGAATCGAAATGGAACACGGGCGGCATCTTGCCCTCGGCCGTCATGTAGAGCTTGGGATCGATCTGGATTGCCCCCTCGAGCAGGCGCCAATAGGTCCACATCTCCTGATCTTTATGAAGGGCGCCGTCCGCGCCAAGCACATCGATCTTGTTCGGCAGTCCCAACATCTCCCACACCTGGCCGACCCACGGCCCCGCGCCGACGATCACCTGTTCGACCTCGATGGGACCCTGATTGGTCTGCACGGCGCGCACACTGCCGTCTCCCTGAAAATCGAACCCGGTGACCTGGACACCCGTCTCTATCCTCACCCCTTCCGCCCGCGCCTTTCCCGCAATGCCGAGCATCGCCGGTTTATTGAAGGCGAAACCGCTGCGATGCTCGTGCAGTAGTGACGTGAGCCCCCGCGCGCGCCAGTCGGGAAACACGGTACGCATGTAATCAAATACCTTTTGCTCGCCCTGCACCAGCGTCGATTCGTAGCCTTCAGACGCCTGACGCTCGTATATAGATTCTACGTCCTTGTCCTGCGTCTGGGGCACGACGGCGATGTAGCTGCATTGGTGAAAGTGGAACGCTTCTGGATCGGATTCCCAGATATTCACACTCTCGTTCATGATCGCGCCCATGGCGGGCTGAAAATAAAAGTTGCGGACGACGCCGCAGGCAATCCCCGATGCGCCGGCGGCAATGTCTGTCTTATCGACGATCAGAATATCGTCGCCGGTTTCCCGGCCGCGCGCTTTGAGCTCCCGGACAAGGTGCCATCCGGTACTCAAACCATGAACGCCTGCACCGATGATGAGATATTTGACTGCTCTGGGTAACTCGCTCATTGTTTAACCTCCGAAACGATTTTTCTATGTGTTAGTTCTTGCTATTTGTCATCCTGAGTGAAACGAAGGATCTGCAGCCAGCACCGCGCGCAGCCGGGCAAAGCCCTGCTCGGCGGCAGTTCTCGGATCTGGATATGGTAACGTCTCGGCTGAAATCCATCCCTGATAATTAAGTTCCTCCTTCAATATGCGTAAGATCCCATCAAAGTCCAGGTGACCGGCCCCTGGATAGCGGCGATTTGAATCGGCCACGTGAAAATGGAAGATCGCCGCGCCTGCCCGGCGGATACTTCGCTCAATGGACGGTTCTTCAATATTCATGTGAAATGTATCGGGGAGTAGTCCCAGATAGCGGGAGCCCACCTGTTCCAACAGCAACAGCCCTTCTTCAATCATGTTGATCAGGTCGGTTTCGTAGCGGTTAATCGGCTCTAGCGCCAAGCGGACTCCTTCTTTGGCTGCGTATTCGCTACATTCGCGCAGCGCATGCACCAGCCAGCGCATCGCCTGCACCTTGCCCACGCCGGGCGGCGTCACACCGCGAATCAGACCCAGGATGACCAGTGCATCGAAGCGCTTAGCCAGCTTTATGTGACTTTTGATGCGGGCAATTGCCCGGGCGCGCACGTCGGAATCGACGGCCGTGAACGAGAGATTTTCTTCACCGTAGGCCTGGCCCGTTCCAAGCGCCGGAACGGCGAGATTGTGTTTGTGCAGCGACCGTTCGAGCGCACCGACGTCGAGTAATCTCGGATCGCGCACGGCTAATTCCACGCCGTCATAGCCAATCTCGGCAATCTGGGCGATGTTTTCGTCAATGTTGCCTTTATAGACGACGGCATCAAATTGCGCGTCCTGTATCGACAAGACCGTGCTCAACTTCAAGACCATAAACCTTTATTGTCGCGGCGCTGTGAGCCTGCAGACAGCTTCAAATGCCCGCTCTATTTCCTCTCGGGTATTGAAAAAGGCAACCGCGAGCCGCAGCCGGCGAAGCGGATGCCAGTAGGCTGCCAGCAACCTATTCTGTTGCCACAGTAGCTCGCCTAGGTTCTCTGGCGCGCTATCGTCAAGCCGGATGCTGACAATGCCGGTGCTCAGCGCCGATTCGGCCGGCGTCATGCGGTGCAACCAGGGCGCGCCATCAATGGCCTGCTTGAGCTCCATTGCCAGCTGCGTTGAACGCGCTTGAATGTTTGAAATGCCAATTTGGTTTATCAAGCGGACTGCCGCTCCTAGCCCGAGAAATAGGGGCCACTGTTTCGTGCCAAACTCAAATCGGCGCGCCGAATCGTGCAATGTAAAAGTCTGGCTATCCAGATCCAGGCTGAACTCTTCCTCTGCGCCCCAACCGGTCCAGGAGGGCTTGAACGTCTCAAGCCGTTCGCGGGCGATAAAAGCCAGCCCTGTTCCCTGCGGTCCCAGCAACCATTTGTGCCCGCAACCAATATAGGCGTCGCAGCCGATCTGGCGCACGTTCACCGGGAATTGTCCCAAGGCGTGCGCGCCGTCGATGATGGCGAGGGCTCGGCCGGCATGCGCCATCTTCGAGATTTCGCATACGGGCAAGCGGACGCCGCTTATGCCGCTTACGTGGCTCGCAAACACCAGTCGCGTTCGCGGCGAAAGCTGCTCTTTGAAGTTCTGCAGGGTGACCGCCGGGTCCGGATCGACGGCGGCAGTGTGCACTTTGACGCCGTTGCGCCGTGCCAGCATCAGCCACGGTAGAATCCCAGTTTGATGCTCTTCATTGCTGATTACGATCTCATCGTCAGGCTGCCAATCGAGCCCATAGGCCACGATATTAACGCCGTCAGACACGCAGCGGGTCAGGACAATCTCGTCCGCTGTTGCGCCGACGAAGCTGGCTACCTCGGAGCGCGTGGTTTCATAGCCCCCTTTCTCCACCGTCTGGCGGACAATCGGCGAATAGGGACCGTGTTCCTCGATGAGATCAAATGCCCGCCGCACTTCTTCAAGAACCGGCGTGGGGGAGGGACCAAAGGTGCCCGTGTTGAGGTAAATCGAGTGGCGCAGCGCCGGAATCTGCTCGCGCAGAGATGCGAGATTCATGACGTCACTCGTTGATCCAGGCCTGGTCCGGATCGACGAAAACTTGAACTTTTTTATCCGGGCCGGCCATGAGAAAAGTATAGTAAAGAGTATAGCCCGGCGCGGCCGAGACGGTGTGGTAACCGCGTGGGATGAGGGTAACCGTGCGATCCACGAGCAGGATCATCTCGTCGAGGTCGCCCTTGTCATAGATACGCAGCAGCCCCCAACCGCCCGGCCGGTCTACCCTGAAGTAATACAGCTCCTCATGCACCGATTCCACCCCGGGCCGCAAGGCGTCGTGTTTGTGCGCCGGCGCTCCCGACCAGTTGCCCGGCGGATTCACCGTTTCCCCGAGGATCAGCTTCTGTGAGGGGAATTCGGGCGGCGCAATCATGGTGACCGTGCGCTGCCAGTTGTCTTTCCCGACGACTCTAGGCGCCATGTCCTCCGCTCGAACAAGCTGCGGCCTGCTTGTTCCCTCGGCTCGCGCGAATGTCAACGTCGCTTCTACAGACTCATCGCAGCGAACGGTAAAGGCAGTCTGCGGCGGAAGGTATAGCGCTGCCGGGCGTCCGGAAAAGGGCCGCTTGCGCTCACCCATATCGTCAAAGCAGTCGGCTCCGACCTGAACTGAGCAGCAACCTTCCACGACGTGCAATAGCGCCTCACAATCGCCGGTGAAACGGTCGTACTCCTGGCCTGCACCGAGGCGCAGGATGCCGAACTCGTTTAAATAATCCAGAGCCGGACTGTCTATAATGATCGGCTCGTAGCCGTTACGACCCGAAGCCTGAAAGCGGAGTTCCATCACTCATCCTTGTGATAAGGCCCGGGGAACGGGATCACGTCCCGGTAAAGGCCCCATGCCCGTATTTTGTCGACGTTGTCCCAGCGGACGTTGCGGAAACCATGGTTGCGCAGCCGGTCGCCGTAATCGTGGCGTTCCAGCGTCATGAGAAAAGCTTCTAGCTTGTGGCGCAGCTCGGCCGCCTGTTGTGGATTATCTTCCAACACGTTGTCACGCTCGCCGGGATCTATGTCCATGCGAAAGAGCATGTCCCGGCCGTCGCTGCACCAATGGTACTTCCACTCGCGGGTACGAATCGTCTTGAGGCGGCGCAGCCAGAGACGGTAATTGAACTCTGGATCGTGGCGCAAGGCGCGTTCGACTGTCTGCAGCGGCTTCATATACTCGGACACCGCGAAATCGCGCACTGTTTCTCCGCTCCAGGTGGGCGTCAGGCTCACACCCTGCATTTCGTGCCAGAGCGAATCATCCTCGACCTGTAAAAGATCCAGAAGCGTGGGGAACAGGTCGCAGATCTGCACGAAGCCGTCGAAACGCCGGCCGGCAGGTACGACGCCGGGCCAGCGCGCGATAAACGGCGTGTGGACAAGGTCGTCGAACAGGCTGAGATGGTGGCCCATCATCCCCTTGCGCTCCAGTAAATCTCCGTGATCGCTGATAATAAGTAGCAGCGTGTCGTCCAACAGCTTTAGCGAGCGCAAGTGATCGAACAGCTGGCCCATGCGCTGATCAAGGCATGCCGTCTCCCCGTCGTAAAGGCTCTTGAGGATGGCCCAGTCGTGCTCGTTCATGTAGCCGTCCGGGCGGCCGGGCACCCGGCCCAATCGCTCGGCGAAGATGTCCTGGTTGACCGCCCGCGCTTCAGATTCGTCAATGCCCGATTGCAAGAACTGGCTGCGGAACGGTTCTGGCGCCCAGACGCGAAGATGTGGTTCGACACAGTTAATAAAGAGAAAAAATGGCCGGTCGCCATCATACGAATTGGCAAACCATTGCCGCACCAGCTCAACCGTCTGTGCAGAGCCCGAATCGACTTCGTCCTCGACGATGAAGTCGTCCTCTGGCCCGATCTGAGGGTTCTGGCCGCGCGGCCTGCGCACGAGCACGAACTCCTGGAAACCGCGGGCGATGTTCGTATCGTCCTGGTTGACCCACGTATTGTTGCTAAAGCCGGCCGTCTGGTAGCCGCAGCGATTCAGCAGTTCGGCCATCGTTGGAAGGGAAGGGGAGAGGTATTCGTGCTGTCCACCGATACCGTGGCCTGTCTGATACTTGCCCGTAAAAAGGGAAGCGTGCGACGGGACGGTCCAGCTGCCGGTAACAAAGTGGTTTTCGTAGACAAGACCCTCCGCGGCGATGCGGGCAACATTGGGCGTGGTCGGTTTTTCATAGCCGTACGGAACCATGTTCCGTACGGGCTGAGTGTCCATGACAAAGATAAGAATATTTGGGCGTTCGCGCATAGCGGGCATCAAGCGTTATCCGATCTGGCCAGTGTCTCAGGTGACCGGCACTTTGGAAGTGCCGGTCACCTGTGGCTACGTGGGTTGTATGGCGCCCCCCGGCGGGCATCGTTCAGGCCATCTTTACCTGGTTAACGGTTGTCCGGCGCGATCCAGATGTCTGCGTAGCAAGGCCGGTGATAGGTATGGTTATAGCAGAAATCTTCGATGCGCGGCGAGCGCACGTCCGGATAGCCGGCGACCAGGAGAGGTATTGCCGGCAAATCCTGCATGACCAGTTCCTGAGCCTGGAGCCACTGTTCGCAGCGGGACTCGGGATCGGTGTTCTGCCGTGCTGCCTCGACGAGCGCGTCCACTTCAGGGTTGCTGTAGTTCAGGCGCTCGGCGTAGACTGAGCCGGTCTGGAAGATCTCCGTGGCGAAATTGAACGGATCGGGGAAGCTAGAGCCCCAGGCCTGCATGAACATGGGCATCTCATGGTTATCGACCATTTCGGAGGCGACGGCCGTCTCCAACTGCAGGAGTTCGACCTCTACGCCTACGGCCGCCAGGTCCTGCTGGACTGCTTCGGGAATACGGTTCAGCCAGGGCCGGATGACCCGGAACCAGGACTCGACCTGAAAACCGTCGGGATAGCCGGCATCGGCCAGCAACTGCTGGGCGGCCTCAGGATCGTAAGTATAAAGTGGGTTGTCGTCGCCGGCGGTACAGTTGTAGTGCGACGGCGGGTACCAGTCATACGTAATAGAAGCGGCATTGGCCGAGAGATCTATCAAACGTTCGCGGTCGATGGCCATGGCCAGCGCTTTACGGACGTCTGGGTTGTCGAAGGGGGGCGTCTCTGTGTTGAAGGCCAGGAAGCCGGTCAAAAAGGTCTTTGTGTTCAGAAAGAGATCGCCCATTTCAGGGTCGGAGGCGATGCGCGCGATTTCGGCGGCCGGAAGACCATCGGCGACGACGTCGATTTCGCCCTGCTCGAAGCGGAGCAGATAAACGCTAGGATCGGCGCCAACCTCATAGACAATGCCGTCAAGGTAGGGCTTACCTTCCTCGAAATAATCTTCGTAGCGGGCAAATTCAAGCCGCTCGCCGGGAAGCCATTCGACGAACTGGAAGGGGCCGGTGCCGACAGGATTGAAGCTGAAATCCTCGCCGAACTCTTCAACCACTTCCTGCGGAACGACAGAGTTGGTGATGAGCGTCAGCCCGTGGACGAAGTAAGCGTCTGCCTCGACAAGGGTGAATTCAATAGTGTGGTCGTCTACAACGCGGATCCCATCGGCAGTCTCCGCTTCGCCGTCGATAACGGCCTGGCCGCCCACAACGTTCGATAGGGGCGCTGTGGCGTTCCAGGTCCCGGAATCCGGTTTGGCATTGCGCTCGAGCGAGTACTTGACGTCCTCGGCTACCAGTTCGCGCCCGTTATGGAAGAGGACACCTTCCTTGAGTGGAACGGTATAGACTGTCCCGTCCTCGCTGATCTCCGGCATATCCGCCGCCAGATCGGGTACGAGGTTGTCATCCGCGTCAAAGGTATAGAGACGGTTATAGAGAAGCTGGGCAGCAGTGCCCCAGTCCATCGTCGACCAGGCTTTGGGAGGATCCAGGCTGGTCAAATCTTGACTGTAGCCGACCATTAGCGTGCCGCCGTACCTCTCTTCCTCGGCTACGTCTGGCGCCTCCTCGGGTACCGGCGTCACCTCTACCGGCACTTCGACAACACGGGTAACTTCAACTTCAATCGTGGCGACCTCGGTCACAACCTCGCCTTCGACGATTCTGGTGACCTCTACGGTTTGCACCACAGTCTCCGTATCGGGCGCCGGCGCTTGAGGGCTACAAGCCACCAACCCCAATGTGGCCACGACGAGGATCAGCAACAACAATCTAAATTTTCTAAACTGAGCCATTTTTCTCCTCCTTAAAATGAACAACTGAAACTTAGTGCTACTTGGGGCGTTATTCGAGTGTCACGAGATGCCCTGTTGCACCCGATCTTACTGAGATGGTAACGTTATCAAATGGCTTACGACGTTAATGGACAACAGGTTCCTAGCGACGGTGAGTGGGGCGAAGCAGAAAGTGATAACGTTATCACTTGGTAGTACATCATACG
>JAICPS010000056.1 GCA_025929715.1 Anaerolineae bacterium
CGTCAAGCAGTATGACCCGGAAGTCAGCGCTACTGCGGGCCGCCTCGCCTACTTTGCTCGCCAGTTCTTTGGTCCCGGACGGGGCAAAGGGAACATGGGGCATGGCAGGCTGTTTGAACGCGGCGTCGGTGACGTAGGGGATGTCCATGCAGCGCACGGCATAAGCAGTGGCGTGCGGGGCGTGACAATGAACGATTGCGACTACGTCGGCGCGGGCAGCGTAGATCTCGGTATGAAAGCCGGTCTCCTTGGATGGAATGTATGGTTCGTTCGGCTGCCACTCACCGGTCTTCAGATTGACCTTGACGATGTTCTCGGGGGTTGTGTCGCCGAGCGCCAGGCCGGAAGGCGTGATCAGCATATGTTCGTCGCCGAGCCGCGTGCTGACGTTGCCGCCGCTGCCGCGCGCCAGGCCACGGTCGTAGGTGCGGATTGAAATGTCGGTTAGCTGCTGGCGCAGGGATTGTTCTGCTTCGTTGACGGTCATGGTGTTCTCCTAACGGTCACAGGGTAGATCCGAAGCATGTAAAAGCGCGCGTAGGCTACTCAGGGCCAGTTGCCTGTATTTGGGCAGATTTTGCTGCGTCACCTGGCGATGATGCTGTAGATCGGGCCCCTGTGTGGTGAGCCCGGCGCCCATGTTGGTGATCAGCCCGATGGTAGCATAGCAGAGACTAAGCTCGCGACACAGGGCGGCCTCGGTGCCGTTGGTCATACCCAGGACGTCCATGCCCCAGCTCTGGAAGAGGCGAATCTCGGCGGCCGTTTCGTAGCGTGGTCCCTCTACCGTGAGATAGGTAGCCTTCTCGTGCACCGGGATGGTCTCCGCTGCAACCGTGTCGATAATAACGCGGCGCACAGAGGGACTGAAAGGCTCAGTCATATTCACCGAGCCCAAAAAGTAGCTGTCGGCGCGGTGCTTGCTGAAGTCGACGAGCTGGTCGGGCAAAACAAGGTCGCCCACGTGAATGTCCAGGTTTAGTGAGGCCATGGCCGAGGTGCCCAGCAGGCAGCGAAAGCCGAGTTTATTGGCGGCCCAGACGTTGGCGCGATAGTTGACCTGGGGAGCCAAAGTCTCGTGATGTTGGCCGTGGCGCGGCAGAAAGCCGGTCTCGCGGCCGTCAAGCGTTCCTTCAAAGATGATGGCGCCGCCAAACGGGGTGCGCACGGTATTTTTGTGTACATCTTCCAGGTAGTCTATTTCGCTGAATCCGGTACCGCCGATAAGGAGGGTTTTCATGGGAGGGGAAGATTGGGGACTGGTGGACTAGGGACTGGAGGTTGGAGGTTGGGCATCCATGCCAGGGGGGCGCAGTTGGGCCGCGAAGCCGCCATCGACGAAGAACATGTGTCCGGTGATGTAGGAGGCGTCCGCGGAAGCCAGGAAGAGGGCCATTCCGGCAACGTCCTCCGGCGTTCCGAGACGCCCCAGGGGAATGATTTCCCTTGAGTTGTCGCCGTTTTCCTCGCCAATCGGAGTGCGGCTCTCCACGGCAATGGCGCCTGGAACCAGGGCGTTGACGCGAATGCGCTAGGGCGCCAGATCCAGGGCCATGGCGCGGGTCGCCGCTTCGATACCACCCTTGGTAGTGTCGTAAGCAAATAAATTGCGGTGGGCGCGCGTGGCGCCGCAGGAACTCATGTTAATGATGCAGCCACCGCCTCCCTGCTTGATCATGAGGCGCGCAGCGCGTTGTGAGCAGTAGAAAAGGCCGTCGAGATGGATCCCAATCAGCCGCTGCCACACAGCAACCGGGGTTTCCAGAAAATGGGCTGTTGCGCCGGGTCCGTGAGCGATGCCGGCGTTGTTGACCAGAATGTCCAGGCGACCATAGGCGTTCAAGGTCGCCTGAAATAGCGCTTCGACCTGGACTTCGTCGGCCACGTCGGTGCGTTGAAAACGGGCGTCGCCGCCATTTTCGACGATACGCGCTACGTTCTGCTGCGCTGTATCTTCGTCCACGTCGGCGACAACCACACGCCCTCCGGCTTCGGCGTAGCGCCGGGCGATGGCTCCCCCAATACCCTGAGCGCCCCCAGTGACGATGGCGACCTGTTCATTTAGTTCCATAACTGTTTGTCCTTGGTGAATTTAACCACAGAGATCGCAGAGAGCACAGAGATTAGGAGATAGGGAGATTAGGAGTTTGGGGTAGGCCTGTCAGGGTGTTTTTTGGGTATTCATGGACTGTTGAGATCTAACGTATCGCCTGGGGTCATGATGTGCACGCGGGCTTTCCCTCGGGCGGAGACGGCGGCGGCGAATTGTTGTGGGGCGTCGCTATCTGGCCGGTAGTGCATGGGAATGGCCAGCGATGCGCCCAGCCACTCGAGCGCCAACGCTGCTTCGTCAGGCGGCAGGGGTACGACCTCGAAATCGCGGGAACGGACGCCGCCCACGCAGAGAAGCGCCACGTCGGGGCGGTGCAATTCACCGAAAAGCCTTAGATCTGAAAAGAGAGATGTATCGCCGCTGTGATAGATTGTCAGTTCGTCTGCTAGGCGTATCATGAAGCTCAGCGGCTGGCCCGAAAGCCAGTGGTCGCCGGAACGGAAGAGCGAAATATGGCGCACGTCGAGCGCTTTGACCGTGGCGCGTTCTGCAAAGGTGACAGAGCAGCCAGAAAGCAGATATGCGATGCGTTCCTCAGGAATACCCTGGCTCAGGGCGTGCAGGCGCACGTCCGGCCCGCAGGCGAGCATCGCGCCGCTGCGTTGCACGATTTCCAGCGCCTGGCCCAGGTGGTCGAAAGCACCGTGGCTGACCAGCACCAGATTGGTCTGGTCTAGATCGGCCAGAGGCAGCGGGCTGGGTGGAATGCCATGTTCTTCGCTGCCGCTAAGGAAGGGATCGACCACGATGCGATAACCATCGCCGGAAATTATCTCAAAACCTGAAAAGTTGACGTAGCGAAGGCGGGTGGTCATGATAAAGCGCGCGTCAGGCAGGGTCGTTCGCGTCGAGCAGGCGGCGCAGCTTTTCTTCGAACGGCTTTTCAAAAAGACCGCCTTCAGTGACGATACCCGTCAAAAGGGAGGCCGGCGTGATGTCGAAGGCGGGGTAGAGAGCCTCCACGCCCTCGACGGTGATGGGTCGTTCGTTGATGGTGAGCACTTCGGAGGCGTCGCGCAGCTCGATGGGGATGTCATTGCCCGTGGCGCAGGTGGGATCGACATTGTAGCGCGTGGTCGCCGTAAAAAAGGGAATGCCGTGCTCGCGCGCCGCAAGCGCCACCAAGTAAGTGCCCGTCTTGTTGGCCAGATCACCGTTGATTGCCAGCCGGTCAGAACCCACGATGCAGACGTCGACGCGTCCCGTTTCCATCATGGCCCCAGACATTCCGTCTGTTATAAGCGTCACGGGAATGCCTAATTCCCGCAGCTCGTAAGCCGTGATGCGCGCGCCTTGAAAGTAGGGGCGCGTTTCCTGAGCAATAACCTGTATCTGCTTGCCCTGCTCGTGAGCGGTGCGAATGACGGAGAGGACGCGGCCGCCATAGCCGGCCCCGGCCAGCGCGCCGGAGTGGCAATGGGTGAGAATCGTGGCGCCGTCAGGGATAGCGGCGGCGCCGTGCCGGCCGAGAGCGCGTTCCATGGTCAGTTGCCGTTCTACGAAAGCAGCCGCAGCGTCGGCGGCGGCCAGGACGGCCGAATCGCGAGGCGCCTCCCGCGCTGCCCGTAGCACTTCGTCGACGGCCCGGCGCAGGGCGACGGCCGTCGGACGCGCCTCGCGCAGCGACTGCACCATCTCGTCCCACTGCTCGGGGGAATTGGGGGCCCCGCGCACAGCCAGATAGGCCCCCAGAGCCCCGGCGCAGCCAATGGCGCCGGAGCCGCGCACCTTCATCTGGCGGATGGCGTCCGCCATTTGCGCAGCGCTTTCAATTTGCAGGATCTTTCGCTCGAATGGTAAACGGGTCTGATCCACCAGGGCCACGCCGCTGCCCTTGGGCCATAATGGGGCTAATAATTGCTCTTCCTGAATACGCCTGGAAAGCGCTTCGAGTCGTGGTAATTCTATGCTTGACAATCGATTCACCCTACTGTACCGTAACCTGGATTGTAAACAGTTTACAATCTGGCCGATGATAGTGCAACCGATAAAACCATGAATATCCTCATGACACCAGTGCGGCAACATGTCGCCGATGAACAAGTTGGCGACATTGGCGCCGAGGTACGTCGCGGCCTGCGCAGTCTCCCCCTGAGCGAACACGTGCGCCCTGGCATGCGCGTTGCGCTTGCTGTTGGCAGTCGCGGCATTTCCTGCTTGCAGGTCGTCGTCCATAGCATCATCGAAGAAATCGCGCAGTTGGACGGGCAGCCTTTCTTCGTACCGGCGATGGGCAGCCATGGCGGCGGCACTGCCGAGATGCAGCGCACCATTGTCGAAGAAACAGGGCTGCAGCCCGACTTTATGGATGTACCGGTTTACAGCAGCATGGAGACCGTCCAGATAGGCGCCACGCCCGATGGCATGCCCGTCTTCCTCGACGCCCACGCCGCGCGCGCCGACGCTATCATCGCCATTAATCGTATTAAGCCGCACACCTCTTTCCGAGCCACCTGGGAAAGTGGCCTGATGAAGATCCTGGCCATCGGCCTGGGCAAAGCGCGTGGGGCCGAGGAGATCCACCGGCATGGTGTTGTGCAAGCAATGCCGGCAGCCGCGCGCGTGATCCTGGCAAAGGCGCCTGTCATTGCCGGCGTGGGCATCGTGGAGAATGGTCGCCACCAACCGGCTAAGATTGCAGTTTTGCCGGCCGAGCGCATCGAAGCTGAAGAGCCTGTTCTGCTGGAAATGGCGCGCCAGCTCATTCCCAAAGTCCCATTGGAGCCTCTAGACTTGTTACTGATTCAAGAGATGGGCAAGGAGATCAGCGGCCTGGGCATGGATACAAACGTTATCGGCATGTGGCGGCGCCTCGGCGGGCCCATCGATCCGTTGTTTAAAGTCGTCGCCGTTCTCAGCCTGACCGCGCGCAGCCACGGCAACGCCTCCGGGGTCGGGCTCGTGGACCTAATTCCCCAGCGTCTGCGCGATGCCATCGACCTCGATGCAACGTACACGAACTGTCTTACTTCAGGCAATTTTCCCGCAGCACGCATTCCTTTAACGCTGCCAACGGATCGTGACGTCGTCCGCGCCGCGCTGGCCTCGGTCGGCGACGAAGACGCGCGAATGGTCATCATTCGTAATACGCTAAACCTGGATCGCTTATGGGTGTCGCAGCCGCTGTTGAAAGAAGTCGAGGCGCTGCCTACGCTGCAAATTGCTGGAGAGGCGCGGCCCTTGGCTTTCGACCACGAAGGCGCTCTAATTCAGCCGCCAGAATTCGTGGCAGGCGATACGGACTTCATGTAAACGGGCGGTCGCGACTTCAAGTTGTCTCTACAAGCGCAATCCGAAGGAATTTCGGCACCGGTCAACAAATCAATCTCCAGATTCAGGCATGCCTGTGGCAGCACGTCGAGGTATAGCGCGTCCAGCGAGTCGACTAAGTGCGCTTTCGTGGCGGGATGTCCCTGCCCCCAGTTGCTGGGTATATGATAGTAGACAAGGTGCATGCCCATCTGGCGCGCTAAAATCGGCGAAATACAGTCACCGAAAATCATTACGTGGGGACATTGCTCTTGCTGCGAAATCAGTTGCGTCAGCACGCGCCAAGTAAGCACTTCGAAATCCGTCTCAAAGCTGCCGCGACCGCCCGGCGGATGTATCGAAACCTTTACGGTGTCCGGGTGATGAACGCGACGGAAAGGCTGCGGCACGAGGCCAGCATTGACTCTCCGCTCAAGCTCGCGGCCAAGCGAGGTGCAAAACGGATCGCCCATCAGAGCAATGCGTGGCAGAAAACCGGTGGCCATATCGCTGCCGGGCATTGTTCCTACCATGTCCTGGTCGCGATAGAAGGACCAGGGAATGACAAAGTCGCCAGGCCGCACCGTGTCCTCCCCCTGCGGGTCGCGCCAATCGGCGGTTCCGCTGGTTCCTCCCGTTATCAAAAGTTCGACACCCGCCTGCCACAGCAGCCAGAAAGCGCGCCTCTCCATCTTGTGGGTGAAGAATTCTTCATCCTGCACCATACCGTAAGAGGGTATCCAAATTACGTCGCGCCCTTGTGGAGTTGTAAAATGGTTGAGTTGCGGGCCAAGACCAAACGGCGTCGGAAGGCGCTCGCTCAGATTATGCGTCCAGCCACGATCCTTAAAGATCTCAATAATGGCTGATACGCTTAAGCCCCAGAGCGGGCTGCCGGTCAAAGAAGCAAACTGCGCGCGCGGGCCCGAATAGCGCACAGCCGAATCGAAATTGTCAGTCACGTCGAACCTCCCGATCAGATATATTACAGTGCTGGACTTGACAGGAATCTTAGAAAAGGTAATATTAGCCGTATTCTTGTAAACTGTAAACAGTTTACACTGATTGAAAACGATAGTCAACGCGGGGGTAACGTCTATGCTCGGTGAAATTGATCGCGGTGAGTCTTTGGTCGAAATCGTCTTACAACGAATGACAGACGCCATTGTTTCCGGCGAAATTGCGCCGGATGAAAAGCTGGTAGAGGCGCGGCTAGCCCAGCAACTAGGCGTGAGCCGTGGGCCCGTGCGGGAAGCCGTTCGGCGCCTGGAACAAATGGGGCTTGTCGAAAAGGTGCCATACCATGGCACTTTCGTTACCGGCATGAGCCGGCAGGATGTCGAAGAACTTTATGAAGTGCGGGCCACATTGGAGGCTCTTGCGGCGCGTATTCTGGCTCAGCGTGATAACCCGGCGGACGTTGCCCATCTACGGAAAATTGTCCAAGAGATGCAGAAGGCGATCGAGTTGGATCGCCCGTCTCAGCTTTTTTTCCACGACGCTGACTTTCATGATGCGTTGATTACACTCACGGAGAACAGGCTGCTCGCCGAGATATGGAAGCTGGTAAGTATACAGATGCGTCGAATCATTCTCCTTAAGCGCGAGCGCCCCTATCATTCATTAGAGGAAGTCGTCGCGGTTCATCAACCCATCGTCGAGGCGATTGCCAGCAAGGATCCGCAGCGCGCTGAAGCTGAGGCCAGGCGACACGTCGACGTATCGCTTAAGAACTTCTGGGATACCTATCAGCACGACGGCAAAGGGGAATCATAGGAGCAAGTATGCGCAGTCGCAGCCGCGTTTTTTTTGAACAAGGAGGCGTCGCCGGCTTTACACATCGCGCGTTTGCCAAGTCAATGGGTTTCGACGGCGATGATTTGAACCGGCCGATCATTGGCATCTGCAATACGTACAGCGAGCTAAATAATTGCAACAGGCATCTACGCGAGCTGGCGGAAGCGGTGAAGCGCGGCGTGCTGCAGGCAGGCGGCCTGCCCCTTGAGTTTCCCACTATTTCACTAGGCGAGATCTTTCTAAGCCCGACGTCGATGCTCTACCGCAACCTGGCGGCGATGGACACCGAAGAGATGATCCGCGGCCAACCCATCGACGGCGTGGTGCTGTTGACCAACTGCGACAAGACAACGCCCGCCGCTTTAATGGGCGCGGCCAGCGCGGACTTGCCGTGCATTCTGGTCAGCGGCGGCCCCATGTTGAGCGGCCATTATCAGGACCAGATCCTGGGAGCCTGCACCGATTGCCGCCGCCTGACCGCCGAATACGAGGCGGGAACTCTGGACGGCGCTACGTACCGAGAAATTGAAGACGGTATCGTGCGTAGCGCAGGCCACTGCATGGTCATGGGCACCGCTTCGACGATGAACTCGCTGACGGAAGCGCTGGGCATGGCTCTGCCCGGCAACGGCGCGATTCCGGCAGTAGACTCCCGGCGCCTGCGGCTGGCCCAAAACGCCGGCCGTCGCGTTGTGGAGCTAGTCGAAGAGGCGCTGCGACCTTCACACATTATGACCCGACAGGCGTTCGAAAACGCCATCACACTGCTTTGTGCCCTGGGCGGCAGCACCAACGCGGTGGTCCATCTTCCGGCCCTGGCAGGCCGGCTAAACGTCGAGCTTCCCCTGAGTCTCTTCGACGAAATCAGCCGCCGCACCCCATTGATCGCCAACATGCGTCCCTCGGGCCGCTACCAGATGGAAGACCTCTTTTATGCGGGCGGCATCCCGGCAGTCTTGAACCAACTGTTGCCTCTGCTGCACGGCGACACCCTTACCGTTACGGGGAAAAGCCTTGCCGAAAACGTGCAGAATGCCGAAGTTCAAAATAGCGACGTCATTCGCTCGCTGCACAATGCGCTTAAGCCCGAAGGGGGACTGGCGGTGTTATGTGGCAATCTGGCGCCTGAGGGTGCAGTGATCAAGCACAGCGCCGCGACGCCCGAACTGATGCAGCATCGCGGCCGGGCAGTGGTTTTTCATAATATCGACGATTTACACGCGCGGCTCAACGATCCAGACCTCGACGTTACGGCCACTGATATTCTGGTGTTGCAAAACGTAGGGCCGGTGGGTGGGCCGGGAATTCCGGAGGTCGGCAATTTTTCGATTCCCCGCAAATTGCTGCAGCAAGGCGTGCGCGACATGGTGCGCGTTTCCGACGGCCGCATGAGCGGCACCGCGTTCGGCACTATCGTCTTGCACGTAGCGCCCGAGAGTGCCGTCGGCGGCCCGCTGGCGCTGGTACGTGACGGCGATGAAATCGAGCTGGATGTGGCAGGGCGCCGGATCCACCTGCACGTCGGCGACGAAGAGCTGGCACAGCGCAAATCAGTGTGGCGTCCGCCGCAAGCAGCCGCCAGCCGTGGCTACAGCAGGCTCTACCTGGACCACGTCACGCAGGCGCCTCTGGGGTGTGATTTTGACTTTCTACACGGCGCCGACCCGGTGCAGGCGCGCGAGCAGCCGAAGTTTTAGGAACGCTACTGCGGGGTGAGAAGCTGGTGGAACTGCGGCGCTGCTGCGTGATAGGCGCTGTCAATGGCAGCGCTCAATTGGGCCCGCTCGGCGTCAGGTAAGAACGCGCCTCGCGCCGCGTTGGCGACCGCCTGGTGCAGCTCCTCGAAAGAAAGGCCGAGCGTCGTCAGCGCCAGGTAATACTCCTTGTTGAGCGTCGAATCGAACCAGCTAGGGTCGTCGCTGCTGATGGTTGCGGCGACGCCGGCGCGCAAGAATTGGGCCAGGGGATGGTCCTCCAGACGCGGCACCGCGCCGGTGAGCACGTTGCTGATCGGGCAGGTTTCCAGGACGACCTTGCGTTCACGGACGAGCTGCACCACGTCAGAATCCAGAATGGCGCGCACGCCATGACCGATGCGCTGGGCGCCCAGCAGCTCGACGGCATCCCGCACGCTTTGCGGGCCGGCCGCCTCGCCGGCGTGAACGGTAATTCCGAGCCGTCCATCGGTGCGGATTTGATCGAAAAGATCGACAAAGACGCCCGGCGGGCTGGCCGCTTCGTCTCCTGAGAGATCGACGCCTACGACATCGCCCTGCCCGGCGAGAGAGAGCGCCAGATCTACGATACGGGCGCAGGTCTCAACATTGGCGGTGCGCGTCAAACCCAGCAAGAGGGTGGTGCGCACCGGATAGCGTTCTCGCGCGCGGTCTAAGCCATCGCGGATGCCTTGCATGACTTCTTGAAAAGTGAGCGACTCTCCCGCCATGGTGAGCGGCGAGAAGCGGACTTCCAGGTAAATGATCCCTTCACGATAGGCATCTTCGACCATTTCAAAGGTCAGCCGCGAGAGCGCCGTAGGCGAAACAAAGAGGCAGCGTTGGAAATCGCCAAGTCCGCGCAAAATGTGACCCAGATCGGCCGGTGTGTCGGGCATCACCTGCACGTAGGGGCGTAGATCGTCCACTGTGTGGGCGGGCAGCTTGAAGCCGTATTCGGCCGCCAGATCGAAAAAAGTCTGTGTGCGAATTGAGCCCGGAAGGTGCCGGTGTAGCTCGATTTTAGGCAGTTGGGCAATCAACGCCTGCAAGCGCTGGGCTCGCTCGCTACTTAGTTTTCGCGCGTCTGACTGCAAAGTGTTCCTCATAAAATCACTCCTTGTTTCTCCAGCATCCGTTGTAGGCGTGGAACGTCGATATCGCGCACGCGGGCGCCGCTGTCGAGGGCCAGGGCGGCGGCGTTGCCGACCGCCTGCCCGGTCACCATGCAAGGCGGCCATTCGCGCGCAACGCGCTGCGCCGCCGGTTCAAAGGCTGCGTGGCGGCCGGCGACGAGAAGATTCTCAACGTTGCGCGGTACAAAGCAACGATAAGGATAGTAGTAAGCCTTGCCCCGCCCCACCGTATCACCAAAGCGCACACTATTACGCACGTCTTCAATTGTCACGGTGTATTCTCCCAACAAAAGGCGGGTCTGGCGCACGCCAATCTGATCCGATGTGCGACTAACAAAAGCGTTCTCAAATCCGGGATAATTTTGCTGCACAAAGTCCAGGACCTGCCAGATGCGCTCGCGCCCTTCTACTTCGAGATAGGTCAGATCTTCGACGTCGAGGCCGTCATAGCCCTTGATATGAGGACAGTCACACCATAGAATTCCGGGATTGGCCGAAAACCAGAACCATTCGCGCCAGCTACCCCCGTAGAGATTTCGCACCTCGCGATTAAGCGCTTCCGCCTCGTCAGGATTTTGTTCACTAAATTCACGGACCCGATCAGTGTCCACGCCGGCCATGAAATGGGCAACGGTGATCAGATATTGGCCGTGGACATATTCGGCGCCGGCGCTGGCGAATATATCGCCATCTCCGGTCGTATCCAGGACAATACCGGCTTTAATAGCCTGGAGGCCCGATTTACTAAGGGTCACCACACCACAGATCGTCTTCCCTTCCGTCAGTGCGCCGGCGCACCAGCTATGTAGCCGCAGTTTTACGCCGGCTTCCTTCGCCATCTGAAACATGACGTGTTTTGAGACTTCCACGTCAATCATTGCCTTATAGCCGACGGGCGCCGGCCGATGGCGTCCCCACCCTTCGAGAAAACCAAACCAGTACCACTTGTTGTAAAGCTCGTCGCTGGCTTGAAAAAGGTCTTCAGGGGCCGGGCGTACCAGGCCACCCTTCTGCGCCACGCGTTCTGCATACTCCGTGACCAGCCCGGCGACCGTGATCTGCTGGCCGTTATCCATGTCCTCCATCGCGATAACCAGCGCACCGTTCGCCAGCCCACCTAGATAACCATAGCGTTCGATTAAGATGGTGTTGGCGCCCTGGCGCGCCGCGCTTACGGCAGCGGCAAATCCGGCGGGTCCTCCTCCTACGACGAGTACATCAACCTCGTCGACGACGGGCACTTCCTGTGCCGGCAGCGTGATCGTTGCACCCATTCACGGTTCTCCAATGCTTGACACTCTATGGGTAGTGTGGTCAACTAAAAACGTAGACAGTTTACTGTTTACACGAACTGTATGGCCTTGTCAACTGACAAGGGTAACGTGGAATGATGATTAAAGGCGACCGCAGACTGATGCACTGAGTTCTGCATGGAGTTACACGGAGGAAACTAAGGAAAAATGGTACAAGAATATCGAAACTATATCGGCGGTGAGTGGGTCGATGCTGCGGACGGCGCTCGATTTGAGAACATCAATCCGGCCGATAACGATGAAGTCCTGGGAACATTTCCCAAGGCAACCGCCGAGGATGTTCAAAGAGCTATTGCTACTGCTCGCGAAGCGTTCCCCGCATGGGCCAGAACCCCCGCTCCTCGACGAGGGGCGATTTTAGACAAAGCCAGCGAGATCGTCGCCGCCCGCCTCGACGAATTCGCGGAAACGTTAACTCGCGAGGAAGGCAAGACGCTGTTCGAGGCCCGCGGCGAGGTTACGCGCACGCGCGACGTGTTTAAGTATCATTCCGGCGCCGGATGGCGCATGACGGGCGACGTGCTGCCCCCGACCAGCAGTGATGAAATGATCTATACACAGCGCGAGCCATTAGGCGTCATCGGCGTGATTACACCGTGGAACTTTCCAAGCGCCATTCCGGCCTGGAAAATAGCGCCCGCCCTCGTTTATGGCAACACGGTTGTCTTTAAGCCGGCTTCCTTCGCGCCCCACAGTGCGCTGCTGTTAGTAGAAGCCCTGTTAGAGGCAGGTCTACCGCCCGGCGTCATCAACTTTGTGACGGGCTCTGGCTCTGTAGCCGGAGAAGCCATCGCTTCCAGCCCAGACGTCGACGGCATCACCTTCACCGGCTCACATGCTGTGGGTAAAGAAATATACCAGACGGCCGTCGATCACATGACGCGCATCCAGCTGGAAATGGGTGGCAAGAATCCATTGATCGTGCTGGACGACGCCGATCTGGAGCTGGCGACCAAGTTAGCCGTCATCGGCGGTTTTGGCGCAACCGGACAGGTCTGCACGGCCTCCAGCCGGGTTATCGTTCAGCAAGGAATTGCCGGGGAATTCGTCGACTCGCTTACGAATGCAGCGCGAAATCTGGTCGTCGGCAATGGCCTGGACAAGCGCACCAGGATGGGTCCGGCCGTGAGCGCCGCCCAACTGCAAACGGACCTGGACTACATTAAGATCGGGCAAGGTGAAGGCGCAAAGCTGGTGGCGGGCGGCGACCGCGCCGGTGACGGAGGTTATTTCGTGCAGCCGACCGTCTTTGACGACGTAGCGCCGCAGATGCGTATCGCACAGGAAGAGATTTTTGGACCGGTGATCGGCGTCATTCGGGCAGGCAGCATTGACGACGCCATTGAAAAGGCCAACGACGTCGGCTTTGGCCTCTCAGCCGGCATCGTTACCAATGATTTGCGCGCGGCCCTAACTTTTGCCAACAACGTGGAAGCAGGCGTCGTCAAGATCAATGCGCCGACAAGCGGAATCGCCGTTCACGTTCCCTTCGGCGGCTTCAAACAGTCGAGCGCCAATACGTTCAAAGAGCAGGGTGAGGCCGCGATTGAATTTTATACGCGCACGAAGAGCATCTACCTGACGCACGGTTAGGTTTTGTTGACAACCGCCTAAAAATATTGTAAAAAGTGTTTACTGTCTACAGTTTACATTCCCCTGTGCAAGGGGGCGACCGCCGCTGGATTCCCTCAACAACAAAGCGCCCTGATTTTTGAACAACTGTGGTTTTGACAGACCGTCTATATGGAGGAGAGAAAGTGATGAAAAAAGCAGTTGGAATCAAGTTAACACGGGTTCTAGTGTTCGCGGCGCTCGCCGTATTGGCTTTGAGCGCCTGCCAGCCGCAGACCGTCGAAGTGACCCGAGTCGTTACGGAGACGACGACTGAGGAGATTGAAGTTACCCGCGTGGTGGAAGGTGAAACGATCACCGAAGTTGTCGAGGTCACGCGCGTCGTCGAAGTAGAACCGGAAGCCGCACCAGAGCTGACAGAGATTGACGTGCAGTTGGGCTGGATCAAGAATTCGGAGTTTGCCGGCATGTTTGTCGCCGATCAGCACGGCTTCTTTGAGGAGGAAGGCCTGGAAGTCAATTTCATCTCTGGCGGCGCAGGCATCGACGCCATTCCTATCGTGCGGCAGAATCCCAATATCATCGGTATTGCCAATTCTGGTCCGGCTCTGATTAACGCCGTCAGCGGCGGCGCGCCGCTGGTGGCCATCGGCGCATTTTATCAGAAGCATCCCAATGGTTTCCTGATCCTGGAAGAGACGCCAATCGACTCCTTCCAAGATCTTCAGGGACATAGCATTGCCATCCAACCTGAGAGCGAATTCCTGCTCGACGTGCTCGTCGCTTATCATGACCTGGATAAATCGTCGATGGAGCTGGTGCGCGCCGGATTCGACCCTACCCCTCTGCTCACGGGACAGGTCGATGCTTACGTCGCCTGGATCGTCAATCAACCGTACGCGGTGGAGCAGGCCGGTATGGATTGGAAGTTCCTTCTTTTTGCCGACAATCCGGGGCTCGAATACTATGCGATGATACCCTTTGTGCATCGCGACTTTATCGAAAACAATCCTGAGGCGCTTGAAGGGTTCATGCGCGCCTCATTGCGTGGATGGGAGTGGGCGCTTGACAATCCCGCGGAAACGGCTGAACTTGTGGTAAACAATTATTTACCAGGCGGTGACGTCGCGGCTGAACAATGGTTAATGGAAGCGTCCCTTGACCTGATTGCCACCGAGGAAACGGCCGCGAACGGGCTTGGTTGGATGAATCCGCAAAAATGGGAAGAGGGCATCGCGACCCTTGTCGAATATGAGCAAATAGACGAGAGTGTGGCGGTGGATGAGATCATGACGAATCAATTCGTCGAAAGCGCCGGCATACTGCGCTAAGCAGTAAACTGATGGCCAGACCCGCGCGCTCCCCGACGGGCACGCGGGTCTCGCCGGAGGCACGGATGAATCCTGCAATTTCCGTCCAGAACGTAGACATGGTGTTTCCTGCTCCTGGCGGCGCGATCACTGCACTACAAGACGTTTCGTTCGACATCGCAGAAGCAGAATTCGTGTCGCTCATCGGCCCGTCCGGCTGTGGCAAATCTACAGCGCTGCGCCTCATTGCCGACATCCACCAGCCCACCGGGGGTTCAGTTACCGTCGCCGGCCAATCGCCCGGGCAGTCGCGCATACAGCATCTGGTCAACCTCATGTTTCAGGAGCCGGTCTTGCTTCCCTGGCTTAACATTTACCAGAACGTCTCCCTATCTATCGAGATAACGAAGGCAAAGGATCATCGCGATCCCGCAGAGCTTCTCTCCTTTGTCGGCCTCAAGGGCCGGGAGAAGGATTATCCGGGCCAGCTTTCCGGTGGCATGCAACAGCGGGTGGCGCTGGCGAGAGCCCTGGCCACAAATCCCCGTATCTTACTGATGGACGAGCCTTTTGCCGCTCTGGATGAGTTTACCCGCGACCGCATGGGAAACTGGTTGCTTTCAATCTGGGAACGAAGCAGGAAAACGGTCGTGTTTGTGACTCACTCTATCCCCGAGGCGCTTTACCTTTCGGATCGCGTCTTGATCATGGATGCAAATCCGGGCCGCATACGGGCCGACGTACGCGTCGAGTTGCCACGTCCTCGCGACGAGAGCATGCGAGAAGAGATCTCGTTTTTTGAACAGCTCAAAGCGATCCGCAGCCAGATGCCCAAATCCTTGTACGTGGAGGAGGAACTCAACGGTGGCTGAAGCGACGACCCCATTGGACAGATCCGTTGCCGGTAAG
>JAICPS010000290.1 GCA_025929715.1 Anaerolineae bacterium
CATTTCCAGGGCGGTATTATCGGCCCGAGCCAGAGTGGAAAATGCCCACTTCTCGGTCACGCGCTTTCCTTTATCATATCGGCCGCCTTTTCGGCAATCATGATCACCGGGGCGTTGGTGTTGCCGCTGATGAGCGCCGGCATAATCGCGGCGTCCACCACGCGCACGCCTTCCAGGCCCCGCACCCGCAGTCGGGCGTCGACCACGGCCAGCGGATCATGACCCATCTTACACGTGCCAACCGGATGATCCACCGTCTGGCTAGAGGCGCGGACGTAAGCCGCCAAGTCCACGTCACTTTGCGCGTGAGATCCCGCGGCCTGCAAGCCGGGGGACAGCTCTGGTCCGCGAACCATGTCAAAGGGACCGGCCTGCACGATGCGCCGGCAAAGCTTCATCCCCTGGACCAGCCCATCCAGGTCTGCCGGCTCGCTTAGAAACGAGGGCCGGATCGATGGCGGCGCGGCCGGGTCGGCCGAGCGCAGGGCAAGCGTTCCGCGGCTCAGCGGTCGCAAAACCGTGCAGCCAATGCTAAAGCTGTGCCCTTCCGGCGCGTCGTAGCCGCGGTTGATGGCATAGGCAGGCACAAAGCCAAGTTGCAGATCGGGAGCCGGCAGTCCCGCGTGCGATTTCACGAACGCGCCGGCCTCAGAGACGTTGGAGGCCAGCGGCCCCCGCTTGAAAAGCAAGTAACGCAGCAGGCTGCCGGCCTTCTCGGCATTGAGCAGGCTGATCGGTCGCGTGCAGCGGTAGGCGAGGAGGATGGCCAGGTGATCCTGAAGGTTCTGGCCAACGCCCGGCAGCTTGTGGATCACGGGGATGCGCAGCGAATGCAGCTGATCGGGCGGTCCAACTCCGGATAAGAGCAGCAGTTGTGGCGAGCCAATTGCACCGGCGCAAAGAATCACCTCCCGGCCGGCCGTGGCCTGATGCGTCTGGCCGTCTCTGGCGTAGACGACACCGGTCGCCCGCCGGCCGTTAAAGGCCACGCGCAGAGCCTGCGCTCCGGTCAGCACGACCAGGTTCGGCCGCTTGCGGGCCGGCTGCAGGTAAGCCGTGGCTGCGCTGTGGCGCGCGCCCCCCTTCTGCGTCACCTGATAGACCCCAATCCCCTCTTGCGTCGGCCCGCTGAAATCAGGGTTGTGCGGCAACCCGATTTCGACCCCGGCGGCGACGAACATGCGCGTCAAGGGATTGACGTAGCGCGGATCGGCCACGTTCAGCGGCCCGCCCACCCCATGATACGGCGTTTGGCCTCTCTCCTGGTTTTCGGCCTTCTTAAAATAGGGTAGTACGTCGGCGTAACTCCACCCTGGATTGCCCAGCGACCGCCAGTGATCGTAGTCGTAAGGGTTGCCACGGGTATATATCATGGCATTAATGGCGCTGGAGCCGCCCAACACTTTACCTCGCGGGATTTCGAGCCGGCGGCCGTTTAGCTGTGGCTCGGGCTCGGTCTCGTAGCCCCAATCGACGGCGCTTCTGAAAAGCCTGCTGAAAGCAGCCGGAATATGGATTTCGCGCCGGCTGTCCCGGCCACCAGCCTCCAGAAGCAGGACGGTTGTGTCCGAGTTTTCCGTCAGGCGGTTGGCCAGCACACAACCGGCGGATCCTCCGCCGACGACGATGTAGTCGTACCGGTTCGCCAACATGTCGCGCCAGTGTAGCACAGGCCGCCGGCCTGCGCCCGGCGGGCAAGCCGGCGGCTGACGTACTTTGAAAGGCTGTTACCAGGTCAGCGTCGGATTTGCTCCGCTTGGCGGCCAGTTGCTGTCGTTCTTGTAGGCCCAGTATTCGAACGGGTTGTCGTAATAGGCCGCCGTTTCCACCAGGCTCCACCAGTCTTCGTCGGCGCTAAAGAACCAGACCACCGACCCGACGATGAAGCCGCCCACGCCCCAGACCACGTAGGTTAGCTGGAAGATGGGGCCAAAGAAGCGCTGCTGCCAGATGTGCAGCTCCTCGTGGTCGGCGATGAAGGCGGGATCGATACCCGCCGCGCCCTGGCCCAACCCGGCGTTGCTGATCACGTTGCCCTGTGTGAAGGCAAAGTCTTCTTTCAACGCAAAGCCGCCCTCATATACGTGGCGGTTTTGGCGCCTGCTCAAGTCGCTTCTGTAATTCGCATCGTCGTAAAACAGATTGATGATGTGCACGACGTTGCCCAGCGAGGTACCTATCAGGCTCCACGTGGAGTCAGAAATGAAGGCAAACCAGCCGTCGACGCTGGTCCAGTCGTAGATGCCATTGATGCCGCTGACCAGGCCATTCATGCCGCCCATTACCGCGCCCACGGGCCCTAATATCGTCCAGCCTAACCAGGCTCCGGCGGCGGTCGTCAGGCCCGTTTCCAGCGCGGTGAGGAAGCTGCCCCAACCCTGCCCGTTGGCCAGGCCGTAGATCAGACCGGCGAAGAAGCCGACCGTAAATCCAATCGCCAGTACAAGCACGTCGTCCAGGCCGAACCACAGCCCGCTGGGATCCTTGAAGACCAGCGGGTTGTTGAGGGCATAGGCGTAGACGTTATAGCCCTGCGGCATGCGCACGGCGCGATCCGGGTTCTCCAGGATGTACCAGTCAGGCGAGATAAAGCGGCCGATGGCGGGCAGGTACATGCGCGCCCCTAAATGCAATAGCCCGGTATCGCCGTCGCGCTCGCGGCCCAGGTAGCGGTCCAGATCCACGGCGTTGTTCAACGGCAAGCCAAAGGGGCTGTAACGCTGCTGCTGGATGACCACGCCGGCGGCGTCCATCGTCATCAGGACCGTGCCGTGGTGGTCGGAAAAAATGTACGCGCGCGTATTCGGGACACCCTGCGCGACGCGCTCGGTCGCCACCAGCCGCCGGCCGAAGAAGAAATGGCGCAGTGCATGTGCAGCGTGCTGCTCGTACATGCCGCCTGCATAGCGCACGGTCTGTGAGCCGCCGCCCGGCGGGATAACCGTCTTCGTGACCATGCGACCCTGGTGGTCGTAGGTGTAGCGACTCTCCATGCCGTCATCGCGCAGCACGCGCACCAGGCGGTCCAGCGCGTCGTATTCCAGCGTCGCCAACGGGCCGATGCTCGCCACATTGCCAAGACCGTCATACGTCACGGGCGTGGGTCCTGCGCCGTGGTCCAGCGCGGTGACACGGCCGGGATGGGCGGCGTCTGCGTAGGCCAACTCAAGCGGTTGGACTTCGGGCAACTGCTGCAGGTTGCCTCCGTCGTCGTAAACGTAATCGCCCTGCTGCAACAGGGGGCCACCCGCAGCATGGGTCTCGAAATGGGTGAGGCGGTGCAGCCCGTCATAGTCGTACAGGTGTTGCGTGGCCTGGCCCGGCTGCTCGTCGGTGAGGGCGGTGATGTCACCGGTGGCGTTGTAGCCGTAGGTGAGCTGGCGCAATACGGCGCCGCCCAGCGTCGCCGACAGCGTTTGCAGCCGGCGCGAGTCCGCGTCTTGCGTGGCGCGAACCTCGACGCCGTTGCCCAACGTATAGCCCATGACCGTCCCATAGGGGTCGTAGGCGACGTCGCTCACGAGGCCGGGTACGCCGGTGACCGAGCCGCTTTCGTCGTGGGTCACGGTGTGGCGCGCGCCGTCGGGGTAGACCACCGCCGCCAGCCGGCCCTGGAAATCATACTCGCGGGCCACTGCCAGCGTGACGCCGCCGGCCGTCGTCTCCTCGCGCGTGGCCTGCCCGGCACGGTTGTAGCTGTAGCGCACTTCGACGTCCATTTCCCGGACCAGCGCCACGCGGCCGTCCAGAAAGCGCCCGGCGCCCGGCTGCTGGGGGTCCTGATCGTAAGAAAGCTCGCGCACCAGCGTCGCGGGTTCGCCCGCGGCCGGGCTGTGCCGGATGCGGCGCAGGCGCTGCAGGGCGTCGTACTCATAAAAGAGGCGCGAGCCGCTGGCTTTGACCAGCTCCACGAGCTGCCCGGCGGCGTTGCGATAGTAGCTGCGCTCCCCGGCGTCACGCTGCACGATGCGGATCGCTTCGCCGGGACCGGCGAAGGTGAAGCGTGCGCTTTCGGCGCCGGCGCCGTCACGGACGGCGGCAATGCGCCCGTCGAGCGTCAGATCATATCGCGTGGTGACCATATGGCCATCACCGCGCGCCTCGTCAATGCGCAGCAGGCGGCCGCGGGAGTCGAACGTCTCCTCGCGCGACGGCGGTCCTGGGGGCGGGCCGCCCGCGAAGTCGCCGGCTGCGGCGCCCTCGTAGTGCTCGATAGTGAAGACGTCGCGCACGGCGCGGTGGTGCACGGGGCCGGGCCCGGCGGTCGCCGTTACCTGGCCCAGCGCGTCGTAGCGCGTGCGGGCGCTGCCTGCCGGCGCGCCGGCAGGTGGAGCAAAGAACGCCAGATCGGGCCGAAATTCGGCCGGAAGCAGCAAGCGCGTGAGGCCGCGCGGATTGAGCAGCGACCGTGGGTGGGCCACGAATCGGCGCTCGCCTGTTGGTCCATCAGCGGCGCGGCTGATGCGCAACGCCTCATTGCCAAAGCCGTCGTAGTACTGGCGCGAAACGGAGACGCCATCTAGGGCGGCAAAGTCCGTGCCGGGTGCGAACTCCTGCGCTTGCCGGCCCGGCGCGTTGGGCGCCACGGAGGTGACCGCGGCGGGCGTAGCGGCCAATTCTGTAGCCCAGGCCTTCACCAGCTGCTCGTCGCCGTCGTCGTCGGTCTCGAACTGGGCCACGAGGCGCCCAAGCGGGTCGTAATGGTAGCGCAAACGCCGGCCGTCGGGCATCTGCACGCTGCGCGGCTCGCCGGCGAGTGGTTCAAATTCCAGGGTCGTTTCGCGCCCTAACGGGTCCAGGGTGCGCTGGGGGTAGACGCCGTCCGCGTCGTAGAAGATCTGCAATGCTGCGGCGCCTGCGTCTTGCTGCTCGACGACGTTGCCGCGCGCGTCGCGGCGGTAGGCGGCAACCGGAGCATAGAAGCCGGCTGTGTCACCCACACCCGCCGCGATGTAGCCGAGGGCCGTAAAATCGCGCCCGGCGCTATAGTCCGCGGGCAGCTTCGTGGCCAGCAGCTTCAGCTCGAGCAGCCGCGTGGGCAGACCGGCCGTCACCTGGCCCTCCGGCAGACCGCTGAACGGCGCGCCGTCGTAGGTCGTGATGCGCGCGGCAAAGGGCACGCCGTCGCCGTCACGCAGCTCGAGGCGCACGGGCAGCTTGACGAGCCAGGCGGCTTCATTATTGGTATAGGTGAAATTCTCCTCGGCGCGGATCAAGCTCTCCGGCGGAGCGCCGGGCGTCCCGCCCGGGGCAAAGCTTTCGCGCAAGCGCCGTCCCAGATTGCCGTGCGCGTCATAATCCAACATCCGCGTGCGTTCCACGCGGTCTGGTCCGCCCGTCGGGCTATGCTCGCGGGCTTCGATTTCGGCGACGTGAGGGAAAAAGACGCTGCGCGGGCCGGCGTCGTGTTCCAGGCGCGCGTGCCAGGTGTGGTTGGAACTCTGGCGGACGCGCCAGGCGCCCTCGAAATGCTCGAAGGTGGCGCTGGTCAGCGGGGTGCCTGCCAAAGCGCGCTGCCTGGCGCGCTCGACGAGGTCGGGGTGCTCCGGGTCACCCTGAAAGAATGTCAGCTCCTGGCGCGAGGCGGGAATAGAGTCGTCGCCGTCGCTGTCCACGGTGGCGGCGCGAAAGCCACGAAACTCGCGATTTGGCCCGTCATAGACGCCGTCGTGGTAACGAATCTGCATATCCTGCACGCGCCCGCTGACCGCGTCAACCTGGCGGATGCGCTGCACGACGGGCACGACGAGCGGCAGTATCCCGGGCCAGTCGCGCCCTTCGGCGGCGTCTTGCAGGCGCATGGTGGTCGTGCCGCTGTAATCGATCTCGAAGCGCCCACCCATGCCGTTGTCGACCGTGGTCAGAAGGTAAGGATGGCGCCCGCCGTCGAAACGAAGCACGCGCATGCCGGCCCCATAGCCGGTTTCAACAGTTGACGCGGACCAGCCCAGGCTCAGCCGCCCGTCGCCAAAATAGTCGGCCGGGTGCAAGCGTCGGGCACCCGTGACCGGCGCCACCGGAACGGCGACGGGTGGCGCGAAGCCGTTGCCCGCGCGGTTGAGCCAGATCAGAATGCGATCATAGTCCACGTAGACCACGTCCATGCAGCCGTCGCCGTCCATGTCCAGCAAGTAGAGGTGCTCCTCGCGATAGCCGGCCGGCAGCAC
>JAICPS010000306.1 GCA_025929715.1 Anaerolineae bacterium
GAGACCGGCCCGAGCGTATGTTTCTTCGGCAGCGATTTACCAAAGGGTGTGTTTCAAATCAGATGGAGAACAAACGATTGGCCTGTCCAAAAGCATTACACAGAGTCACACAGAGCTTTGCACAGAGTTACACTGAGGCGCTTTTGCTCGCGGCGACGCTTGGACCAAGACCCTCTCTGTGGAGCTCTGTGTCATAACTCTCTGGATCTCTGTGTTAGGCTGTTCAACGAAAATGAAACGCACCCTTTACCAAATCGCTGTACATTTAGCTGCCCACCGGTAGCCGAATCAAAAACGTCGTCCCTTCGCCAGGCGCGCTTTCCACGGTAATTGACCCCTTGTGCATCTCGACGAGGGAGCGCGCGATGGCCAGGCCCAGTCCGGATTCGGCGTGTTCTTCGGCGCGCGCCCTGTCTCCGCGATAGAAGCGGTCAAAGACGTGGGGCAGATCCTCGTCAGGAATTCCGCTGCCCGTGTCGCGAACCTGCAGCAGGATATCAGACAACCCGTCGCGCGTGGCCTCCAGCACGATGGCGCCGCCGGCTGCTGTGTGCCGCAGGGCGTTGCTTACGAGGTTGCCGATCACCTGTCGCATGCGCGCCGGGTCCAGGCGGATGGCGGGCAGTTCCGGCGCGACTTCAACCTGCAGCGCGACCGCCTGCCGCTCGGCCTGCGGGGCATGCGCGTCACGCACGCGAGCCAGCAACTCGCCGACGTCTGTATCTTGCAGGTGAAGCTCCAGGCGGTCGGCGTCGGCCAGGGACAGGGTGCGCAAATCCTCCACCAGCCGCGTGAGGCCCGCGACCTCTTCCTGCATCATGGCCAGCCGCTGCGGCGAGGGCGCCAGCGTGCCTTCTTCCATGGCCTCCAGATAACCGGCGAGAACGGTTAGCGGGGTACGCAAATCGTGCGCAATGTCGGCCGTCATCTGCCGCCGCTGGCTGGTGATGCGCGCCAGCTCCGCGCTCATTTGGTTAAACGCCGCGGCAAGCTCGCCCAGCTCGTCGTCGCTGCGCACGGGTACGCGCTGGTCGAACTCGCCCTGGGCCATGGCATTGCTGGCAGCAGCCATTTCGCGCAGGGGGCGGGTGAGGGTGCGAGCCAGCACCGCGCCAAGCAAGACGGCAATGGCTGTGGCGGCCAGCGCGCCGGCAACCAGCGCCCGGTTGATGCCTGTAAGGTAGCGTTGTTCGAAGGCATCCCGTTCCAGTTCCTGGTTCAGCACCAGGACGGTACCTATGCTTTGGCCGCCCACCGTTACCGGAACACCGTCGTTTAGCACGCCTTGCGGCACACTTTCGCCCCGCTGCCACGAACCGCCGGAAACCACGATCTCGCCTGTTGTATCGACAAGTGCATAGGGTAGTGTGTGTGCGGGCCTGTTCCCTGCGCCCGGTCCCGGCCCCCCATGTACAACGCGGTCGAGGCCTTCGACGGTCCCCGTGATCACATAGTAAGCCTCGACGTAGCGCACGAACTCGGCCTGCGCCCGCTCGCGCAAGAAGCGGTCAAATGCCTCCTCGCTGCGCTGCCGGATCAGATAGGCTGCCAGGAAGGTGCCTGCCAGGCTGACCACGAGAAAGATAAGTGTGAGCTTGAAGTGTAGAGAGCGCATGTCGCCGTAGCGCGTCGCCTCAGCGGTGGGCGAAACGATAGCCGATGCCAAATACCGTCTCGATATATGCCGGGTTAGCGGGATCTTCCTCTATCTTGTTGCGAAGGTTATGCACGTGCACGTTGATCGTCTTTTCGGCGCCGTCCACCACGACGCCCTGCAGCCGTTCTAACAACTCGATGCGTGTGAAGACGTGGCCCGGCGAGGCCATCAGTGTCGCGAGTAAATCAAATTCAGAAGGTGTGAGCGAGGAGATCGCTTCATTGCGCACCGTTACCTGTCGCGTGTCGTGGTTCAGCGACACGTCGCCTACTTTCAGGACGTCGCGGGGCTGAACGCTGCCGTTGGCGCGGCGCAACACGGCGCGAATGCGCGCCACCAGCTCGCGCATGCCGAACGGTTTGGTCACGTAATCGTCCGCGCCCAGTTCCAGCCCCAGCACTTTGTCCGTTTCTTCCAGCCTTGCCGTCAACAGAATGATCGGCGCGTCCCCTTCCTTGCGATAGTTGCGGATGAAGGCGTAACCGTCCATCTCGGGCATCATGATGTCAAGCAGGATCAGGTCGGGGTGCGCCTCGCGCGCCACAAACAGCGCGGTCCGGCCATTCTCGGCGGTGACCACCTGGAATCCATGTTCGGTCAGATATTCGCGCAGCATGGTGCGCACGTTGGCCTTATCGTCTACGACGAGGATTGTTTCGGGCATTCCGTTGTTCCTGAGCCTCTATTATATCGAGATAACCGGCACTTTCCGAAGTGCCGGTCACCTAGCGTATACCTTAACACCGATTGATTCAGATCCGATTAAGACGAGTCAGGAAGGAGTTAAGGCGGTCGAGAATCAGCGCCTTAACCGTTTCTGAACAACTTGTTTAGAGGTTCTGAACGGCGCCAGCATAGAGTGGGGCGAGTCATCGTACAGCGATTTGGTAATTTGGTAAATCGCTGCGGCAACGAGTTGGCAACTCGTTGTACAGAAAAAAAAAGGAGAAACAATGCGCACAACTCTTGTTCGTTTTCTTGTAATACTAACGCTCTCCGCTCTGTTAGCGGCTTGTGGCCCTGCGGCAGAGACGGTGGATCCGGACGCCATCGCGGCGACTGTCGTCGCCCAGTTGCAGTCAGACGAATCCGCGGAGACCCCGGCGCCTACTATCGAAGCGACGCCCACAGCGGGCCTCGTACCCATCGGCGAAACAAGCGGCCAGGCGGCCCAGACGGCGGCCGACCTGCAGACGTCTTTAACGGAAGTGTACGACGCGGCCAATCCGGCCGTCGTCTATATTATCGTGCCGCCCGTGGGCAGCGGCTCCGGCTTCGTCTATAACGACGACGGCATCATTGTCACCAACAACCACGTTGTCGAAGGCGGCAGCGGGTTCGAAGTTGTCTTTGCCGGCGGCGAGCGGATGGAGGCGGAGCTTATCGGCCGGGACGTGGATAGCGACCTGGCCGTGCTGCAGGTGGCGCAGCTGCCCGATGGGGTAGAGCCGCTTGCACTGGGCGACGGCGATAGCCTGCAGGTGGGCCAGATTGTTGCAGCGATCGGTAATCCTTTCGGCGAAGAGGGCTCGATGAGCATGGGCATCATTAGCGCCCTGGGTCGCAGCCTCCCTTCGCAGCGTGTACTGGAACTAGGAAGCTCCTATTCTCTGCCACAAGTCATTCAAACCGACGCACCCATTAATCCGGGCAACTCCGGTGGGCCACTGCTCAACCTGGACGGCGAGGTGATCGGCGTTAACTCGACCATCGTTTCTGCGACCGGCACAAATTCTGGGGTGGGCTTTGCCATTCCCGTACAGGCCATACAGCAGATTGTGCCCAGCCTTATCGAGCAAGGCAGCTATGACTACCCGTACATGGGCGCCGGGTTTGACGACGAGCTGTCGCTGAGCGAACTGGAGACGTTCGGCCTGTCGCAAACGCAGGGCGCTTATGTTCTGAACGTGACGGCCGGCAGCCCGGCCGCAGAGGCGGGCCTGATTGCGGCCGATCCCAACACCGGCCGTGGCGGTGACCTGGTCATTGCCGTCGACGAGCGGCCCGTGCGCGAGTTTTCTGACTTGAACGCTTACCTGGTCTTTAATACGACGGTGGACCAGACGATAGAGCTAACGGTGCTGCGCGGCGGCGAAGAGGTTCTCGTCCCCCTGACGTTGGCGAGCAGGCCGTAAATCAAATCCAAAACGCCTCTAAATCTGTTCTGAATCGCCGCCGGTTATTGTGAAGACATCTTACAGGTTCGTCGTCGGCACTTTAGCGCCTACGACAAATGGTTCAGAAGGAGAATCACAATGAGTTTACTGAGACGGATGGTTTACATGGGAATTGGCGGGCTGCTGGTGCTGGCAGTGGTCGTCGTTGGCGCGGCGGCCCTTGCGCAAGAGGACGCGCCGTCTGGCGACGGCGAGCAGTCTGGCGACGAAGAAGGCAGTGTGACGACGGAGCAAAGAGCCTGGGGCTTCCATGGCGGCTGGGACGATGACTACGAGGAAATGCTGGCGGAAGCGTTGGGTATCAGCGAAGAGGAGCTGGAGGCGGCTCATGAAGAGGCGCGGATGGCGGCCATCGATCAGGCGCTGGAAGAGGGCCTGATTACCGAGGAGCAGGCGGAGCAGTTACGTGAAGGCGGGCGCGCTTTCCGCTTCGGGCGGCGCCTGCACCGCGCATTCGGAAGCCCTATCGACACCGACGAACTGCTGGCCGAAGCGCTGGGTATCACCGTCGAGGAACTGCAGGAAGCCCGCAGCGAGGTTCGCGCGGCGCAGCTCGAAGCGCTGGTCGAGACAGGCGTTCTGACCCAGGAGCAGGCCGACCTGATCGCCGCCCGCGAAGCGGTCGCCGGTTTTGTGGACCGCGAAGCGTTGGCGGCGGCGATTCAGGATGCTTATGAGACGGCCATACAGGCGGCGCTGGATGCCGGAGCTATCACGCAGGAGCAGGCGGACCAGCTCTTGGAGAATCTGCCCGTCTTTGAGTCGTTTGGATTCGGCGCTGGCGGACCCGTTTTTCATAGCCACGGCTTCGGTCCCGAAGCCGGCGGGGCGTTTGCGCCCGGCATCAGCGTCCCATCCTTTGACGCGGCCTTTGACGTGTTATTTGATACTGCTTACGTGACCAGAGGTGACCGGCATTTCCCAAGTGCCGGTCACCTGACGATCATACCGAAGACCAGGAGCCCCCTGTACGATAGGACAGTTTAAACGAATTATACAAGTTTTTCCTTGACAAACCCCTTTCGTTTCTCTTATCCTCTTTTACATAGCTCCTGACCGTCTACTCAGACAGGGGCCTTTGACTCAGGTGACCAGCACTTTCCCGGAAACTGGCCGTCACAACGGCTTGAGTCCCAGGGAAAGTGCTACTAGAAGGAGATGATCATGAAGCATCACACCTATCTCGTTATTGGCGGCGGTATGACTGCGGCCTCCGCCCTACATGGTATCCGCGCGGTGGACAAGGAGGGCGATATCGCCGTTATCTCCGCCGAAATACAGCAGCCCTACGACCGCCCACCGCTTTCTAAGCAGTTGTGGACGGGCAAAAAGCGCGTCGACGATATCTGGCGCCGGCTGCCGGATGGCGTCACTTTCTATCTGGGGCGCACCGTCATCGATCTTGATTTGCAGCGCAAAGAGGTCAGAGACGATGCCGGAGATGTCTACCGTTTCGACAGGTTGCTGCTGGCTACGGGCGGCGCGCCACGGCGGCTGCCTTTTGGGGGAGACAACATCATCTACTACCGTGACCTGGATAGTTTCCAGCGGCTGCACACGCTGGCCGAGGAAGAGGAGCGATTTGCCGTCATCGGCGGTGGTTTCATTGGCTCCGAAATCGCAGCGGCGCTGGCGATGCAGGGCAAGCAAGTGGCGATGCTCTTCCCCGAGACGGCTATAGGCGACCGCATTTTCCCCGCCGACCTTGCCCGCTATCTTAACGGTTACTACCGTGAGAATGGTGTCGAGGTGCTGCCGGGTGAGATGGTTGTGGATCTGCATGGTGAGGGAACGGATCTGACGCTTCATACTGCGTCAGGTCGCCAGATCGGGGTTAATGCCGTCGTCGCAGGCATCGGCATCACGCCCAACGTGGGGCTCGCCCAGGGCGCGGGGCTGGAGGTCGCCGACGGCATCGTGGTCGATGGTTCTCTACGCACGAGCCACCCTGACGTGTATGCGGCCGGAGACGTCGCCAGCTTTTGGGACGAGGTGCTGGACGTTCGCCGCCGGGTGGAACATGAAGACGCAGCA
>JAICPS010000730.1 GCA_025929715.1 Anaerolineae bacterium
AAAACGGTCTCGGAAAAAAGCAGATCGTCAGACTCTTGGGGAAGATAGGCAACGTCTCTACATATGTCCGCGACAGAACGGCCCTTGATCGCCCGGCCGGCTACTTCAATTGTCCCGTTTTGCGCCTGGAGCAGCCCCACCCGGCACCGCAACAGCGTGGTCTTGCCCGAGCCATTACGCCCCATCAGTACGACAGCCTCACCCTCGCCGACCTGCAGGTCAACCCCGTTGAGAGCCGGCTTCCGCCCATACGCAAACCTAATTCCTTCCGCCTTCAAGACCTGCGGCCCGCGACCGGCGGTTGTCGGTCCGGCCCCGTCGCATCGCTGGACAAGATTGCAATCTTGTCCAACAGGGCGTCCCGGCTGCAACCTGCGCGCAAAGTTAAGCCCTTCCTTAACGGTCACCGGCAGCGGCGACCAGGAAAGCCGGCGTGCCAGCGTCGCCAGCGGTGGCAGTTGCGGCATTTGTTCCAGCACTTCGGGCGTGTAACCGTCGGCCACAACGCGCCCATGCTCCAGCGCCACCACACGCTCGGCATAGCGCAGAACACGCTCTAACCGGTGTTCGGCCAGAACAATTGTCAACCCGAGATCTTCGTTAAGGCGTACCAGGGCATGCAGGACGTCCGCGGCAGATTGTGGATCGAGCTGGCTGGTCGGTTCGTCAAGCGCCAGGACGCGAGGCCGCAACGCCAGCGCCGCGGCAATGGCGACGCGCTGGCGCTCGCCGCCCGAAAGCGTGTGGAGCGCGCGGTCGCGCAACGGAGCCAGCTCCAGCAGCTGTAATACTTCTTCGACGCGCACGCGCATTTCTGCCGGCGCTATCGCAGCGTTTTCCAGCGCGAAGGCAATTTCCGACTCGACCTGGTCCACAATCGTCTGCGCCTCCGGATTTTGAAAGACGAACCCAACAGTCTGGCTCAACTGCTGCGGCCCGCCGGCAATCGGGTCGCGACCGTCGACGCTGATCCCACCCGAAATCCTGCCCCCGCTGAAGTGTGGCACGAGCCCAGAAAGCGCGCGGAGTAATGTAGACTTGCCTGCGCCTGATGTGCCCGTCAGAAGCACAAACTCTCCGGCGGGAATGTTCAACGACACGCCGTTTAGGGCCGCGTGTTGCTGGTTGGGATAGCTGTAAATCAGATTTTCAATATTGATCATGATTATCAACACGCCGGGCCGCAAAGCCAGAAAGGCCCATCAGCGCCGGCAGCATGTATAGGAATAGCAGGAACCCAATGAACGGATCGAACGGTGGCCATTCGATCTGGGGTAAGAACGAATAGTAAAGTGATTGCCGGTTGATGCCGCCTACCGGCAGAACGAACAAAGCAAGTGGCGCCAGCGACGCGATCACCAGCACAGTGTCCTGCACACGCCAGGGGCGCTGGCGATAGCGCGTAACAAGCACGAGGCGTCCAGAGTTCCAGATAAGCGCTGCCATAAGGGCAACGCCTGCGCCCATCGTAATCCAGCCAGGCAACCCCCACCACAGGGCCACTATCCAGCCGCCAAATGTGAGGCCCAGTGCGAGCGCCACGCCGGCTATCAGCCCCGGCTGCTGGGGTTCACCGCGCGTCGCGCCAAAGCCGCGCGCTACCATGGTCTCGGCCAGCCCCATCGCCCGCTCCAACCCGCCAATGAGCAGGGGAATGACTAGCGGCTGCCAGTCACGGAGTCCCTCGATGCGGTGGCCCCTCAGGGCCTGCGCCTCGCGAACGCGACGCACGTGCCGAGCCGTTTCTGGAACGTAAGTAAGCGCGATGAGGACAACCACGCCGAGGTCCCGGAACGCGCGTGGCGCAAGCCTCGCCATCTGCCCGGCCGTCACAACGCGATTGAACGCCAGAAAGAGGGAGAGAAGCGTCAGCAGAAGCAGCCCGTTAGCCATCCCATTTAAAATTGCCTCCGCGGTGATG
>JAICPS010000344.1 GCA_025929715.1 Anaerolineae bacterium
GTCCCCCGCCGGCCTACTTTTTCGCCACGCAGGCGCCCGGCGACGCGCTCCTCGTCCATACCGACGGCAACGTCTACGGCCTCTCCCCGCAAGACCCCGATACCTTTCGCAACGCGCTGCAGGCAGCGATGGTCGCCGCACAGCCGCCTGCAAACAAGGACGATGGTTCAACCAGAAACGGCGGTTGGACAGAATGGCCTATCTGGCGGGATCGCACCGCACGCACCTTGCTTATCCTTCCCCTCCTGGTCAACGGCGCTTTGTTCGCCCTGCTGTCGGCCCTCTTCCCTCGCCTTCCGCTGCTGGTTCCGCTGCGTATGGATGGCGCGGGCGCGATTCTCCTTTCCGGTCCTGCCATCCGCCTTTTCCTGCCGCCTCTCTTCGCGCTGCTCACCTGGCTCTTCAATGCCGCAGCCGGCTGGTACTTCTACCACTACCGCCGCGAGCAATCCGTTGCCTACCTTCTCTGGGCCGCCGCCGTCGTCATCGAATTCGCCGCCTGGCCCACCCTCCTCCTCTTACTCCCCTAAATCCAATATGCCGCCCTCACACGCTACAGGCCACACGCCACAGACCGCACCCTACACCTCTATACCCCCACACTTCCACACCTCTACCCTCCTTGCTGCCCTCATCACCCTCATCGCCTACCACCGCGGCTCCCTCTCCCCCTCTGGCGTCCTCGGCGCCCTCGTCGTAGGGTCGCTCACCCTTACATTTGGCGGCTGGAGCTGGGCGCTTTTGCTGGCCGTCTTCTTCGTCACCTCCAGCCTCCTCTCGCATTTCAAAGAGAGCGAAAAGCGCGTCGCGGCCGAAAAGTTCGACAAAACCCACCGCCGCGATCTCGGGCAGGTTCTGGCCAATGGCGGCGCCGGAGCGCTCGTCGCCCTATTTAGCGTGCTCGCACCCTCTCCCCTCTGGTTTCCACTGTTTCTGGGCATCATGGCTACCGTCAACGCCGATACCTGGGCAACGGAGTTGGGCACACTCAGCGCCGGCCCGCCGCGCCTGATCACCACCGGGCGCCGCGTCGATGCCGGTGCCTCAGGCGGCGTCTCCCCGCTGGGAACTGCCGTTTCCCTCGCCGGTGGCCTGCTCATCGGATTCACCGCCCTGATTGGCCGCCGAGAACGCTCATCCTGGCCCGTCGTCCTCATTGCCGGGATTGCCGGCCTGGCGGGATCCCTTTTCGACAGTCTACTCGGCGCCACCGTGCAACTGATCTATTATTGTGACAACTGCTGCAAGGAAACCGAGCGCAAAGTCCACAAGTGCGGCCGCCTCACGCGGCCTCTCCGCGGCTTGTCCTGGCTGAACAACGATCTGGTAAACCTGCTCGCATCCCTCGTGGGCGGTCTAGTGGCGCTTGCTCTGTGGCTGCTCCTGAATAAGCGGCGCATGCATTAAAACATTGCGTACAGCGATTTGATAAATCGCTGCCAAAGGAACGAGTTACCAACTCATTCTACAACGACATGGAACGAGATAACATCCTACGCGGCGAAAAAGTTCAACTCACTGCGCTCACTCCGTCCGACATCCCCGTGATCGCCGAATGGTACCAGGACGCCAGTTTCCTGCGCGCCTACGACAGCGATCCGGCGTACCCCACGACCGAAAAACAGCTCGCCGCGAGGCTGGAGGAACAGCAGAGCAGCAAAAACGGCTTCCTCTTCGCCGTGCGCCTCTTAGAAAGCCAACGCATCATTGGCATTTTGCACTTTGACGGCGTTGCCTGGACACACGGAACCAGCTTCGTCTCCATTGGCATAGGCGAAGAAGCAGACCGCGGGCAGGGTTACGGCCGGGAAGCCATGGAGTTGGGCCTGCGCTTCGCCTTCGACGAGCTCAATTTACATCGTGTCTGTCTCACGGTATTCTCCTATAATGAAACCGCCCGCAAGCTCTACGAAAGCCTCGGTTTCCGGCACGAAGGTACGTACCGCGAGCACCTGCTGCGAAATGGACGCCGGCACGACATGCTGCTCTATGGACTCCTGCAACGCGAATGGCAAGACAATTCCCGCAGGTGACCGGCACTCAGGCACCCGGCGCTTTCAACGTGCCGGGCGCCTACGTTGGCACCTGGCATTGCTCGCACTTCTGCCCCTCCTCCTGTTCGCCTGCGACCTCATCCCGCCCACGCGACTCGTGCAAGTGGAAGTAACGCGCCTGGTGACGCCTGTCGCGGCCCAAGATTCGGCTGAACTTACCCGCCCCGCGGTGGTAACCGCCACACCAGAATCAGGGTCCGGCCCCAATGCCACAAACGTGGCAGACTTGAACCCGCCAGGGGTCGACCCGCCGGCCTCAAATGGGGCCACGGAGTCCAACATTTACACCGAAATTGTCGACACCGGCCCACTGACCCTGGATCCAGTCCTGGCGCGCGACCAGGCCAGCATGACCATCGTGCGCAACGTCATGGAAACCCTCGTCTATCCCCACCCGTACGATCCGGGTGGATACGCCGCACTCCTGGCAACCGGCTGGCGCATTTCCAACAATGGCCGCACCTATACCTTTTCCGTGCGCCGCGGCGTGCGCTTTTCGGACGGCAGCATGCTCACATCGGCCGACGTTGCCTACAGTCTGCAGCGCTTCCTACTTGCCTCGCCATCCGGTGGCCCTCAGCATCTCTTGCTGGAGCCCGTGCTGGGACCGGATGCCACCGACATCGTCGCCGGCATCGACGACGGCGCTTACGTGGGCGACCGCGCCGCGTTGTTAGCTAACACAACCGCGTCCACGCTACTTACCGTCTGCCAGCAGTTGCAATCTGCCATAGTGCCTAACGACGGCGCCGGCACCCTCACCATTCATCTGGCCCAACCGTGGGGTCCATTTCTCGGGCTCATGAGCCAGACCTGGACTTCGGTTCTGGATCGTGAGTGGGCTGTGCGGCGCGGCGCCTGGGACGGCAGTTGCGAAACGTGGCAGAATTGGTATGCGCTCAGCAACGGCGAGTCAGCGCTTGCCACCGCCATTCTGGGAACCGGCCCGTACATTCTCGACTACTGGGCCCCTGGCGCTGAATACGTGCTCGTAGCCAACGACGACTACTGGCGCCTGGACAGCGCCATGTGGGAGGGTGGACCATCTGGCATGCCCGATCTACGCGCCGTGCGCGTGCAGCAGATTTCCGATGCCAACATGCGCTGGGAGCTACTAGAACGTGGTGAGGTCGCTACGGCGATGCTATCCACAGCCGGCGTACTGCTCGCAGAACGCCAGGCCGGCGCATCCTGTGACTGGCAGAGCAGAGAATGCCAGCCGACCGCGAGCCCTAACGCGCCCCTGCGCCGGATATCCAACATTCCCCTCTGGGGACGCCAGGCGCTCTTTTTCAACTTCGCCATACCCACCGGCGAAAACGACTTTTTGGGCAGTGGGCAGCTCGACGGTGACGGCATTCCACCCGAATTCTTCCACGACGAGCACGTGCGCAAGGCGTTCGCTTACTGTCTCGACGACGGCGCCTTCGTCGATGCCGGCCTCGACGGCAGCGGCATTTTGCCTCAAGGTCTAGTGCCGCCATTTATTCGCCGGATAACGGCAGAGCCCAGCGACTACCCCTTCGACCTGCAACGCTGCGGCGTGGAGCTATCGCTGGCCTGGGACGGCGCTCTACCCGGCGCCGGCTTTCGCCTCCAACTACCCTTTGAATCGGGCGACCTGGCCCAGCAGGCCGTCGCCGTTCTACTTCAAAACAGCCTGCGTGCTGTGAATCCCGCTTACCGGGTGGAGATCGTCGGCCTCCCGCGCCCACTCTACCAGCAGGCGCTAAACGAGAGACGTCCACCACTTGCCCTACTGCAATGGACGCCTGCACTTCCTGACGCATACTATTGGGTGGCGCCCGCCTTCAGCGGCGAAATCGCTGCCTACCACCGATTGCCTCCTGAGCTGGACGCCCCCGCCCAGAATCTGCTGGCTCAGGACCGCGCTGGCAGCGATCCAGCCGCCAGAGACACAATTTACAACGAACTATCCCGCTTCCGCTACGACGCCGTACCCTTCATCCTCCTGCCCCATGCCGCTGCCACCGTCTACCAGCAGCGCTGGGTCGACAACTGGCTCTTCAACGCCGCCGATCCCCTGCCCTACTACTATGCTTACTCTCGCGAAGGAGACTAAATGACCGATCCAGTACCACCGCACGGCTACACCGCCCGACCCGCTACAATCGACGACGCTCCAGCCGTCGCCGCCCTGATCAATCTCCGCATGCAGAGCGACGGCGACGAGCCCGACACCACTCCCGAAGAGGTTCGCCGCGATTGGCAGGGCGGCGACCTGGATCAGGAGTCCGTCCTCGTCCACGATGCGGCCGGCGAGATCGCCGCCTTCGCCGATCTAATCCCCAACCGCTACCTCCAGACTTCCGTTTACGGCTTCGTGCATCCCCGGCATCAGGGCCACGGTCTGGGCGCCTTTCTCGTCCACTGGGGTGAATCCTACGTGCGCCGCCACATGGCACAGACCCCGCCTGAAGCGCGCATTATCGTGCGCCACTATATTCGGGAGACTAACCAGAAAGGCCAACGCCTGCTGCAAAGCCTGGGCTACGAGCCCGTGCGCGTTCATTACTGGATGCACATCACGCTCGACGGCGCGCCGCCCAAGCCACAAGTGCCCGAAGGAATTATCGTGCGCACCTACGTGCCGGGACAGGATGAACACGCCCTATACCAGGCGGGCGAGGAGTCTTTTCAGGACATATGGAACCGCCAGCCCAGCACCCTGGAACGCTGGATCGCCCCCACGAGCGACCCGGACTTTGACCCTACACTCTGGTTCCTGGCCCAGGAGCAGGCCACACCAGCCGTCGCCGCCGTCTGCCTCTGCAGCGTCGTTGGTAATGAGGGGATTGTCAACACGCTCGGCGTGCGTCACCCCTGGCGCCGCCGCGGCCTGGGCCTTGCCCTACTAAACCATGCCTTCGGCGAGTTTTACCGCCGCGGAATCAATGAAATCGAGCTAAGTGTGGACGCCGAAAGTCCCACTGGTGCCTCGCGCCTCTACACCCGCGCCGGCATGACCGTTGCCCGCAGCTATGTCCAGTACCTCAAAGAAATCCGCCCCGGCATACTCCTCCCCTTCGGCAGCTGACATGGCGAAATCTTCTAGATTGCGAGCCCTGCTGTAGGAAATTGAAAAAATGCTATAATAAGTCTCATGAGTACACCTCAGTTCTCTAACGAAGCGGTCCAAAACGCCACCGGCAAGACTTGGGACGCGTGGTCCCAGCTTCTCCAAGAGATCCGCGCAACCTATTGGAAGGGCATCATCAAAAACATGTCTGCGAATCAAGTACCCAGATAA
>JAICPS010000206.1 GCA_025929715.1 Anaerolineae bacterium
CAACTTTCGAATTTGAGAATGAGGCATTTGCGCGGGAGTTTGTTGAGTTGAATAGTGGGAGATTACTGGAGACTGGAGATCTGGAGACTGAGATTAGAGACTAGAGATTGGAGATTGTCATTCTGAGCGGGTCCCATGCTGCATGGGCGTCTTCGGAGCGAAGAATCTCTGTAGAACGGCGAGATGCTTCGTTTCACTCAGTATGAAAGTTAGCAGGAACCGACTGAACTAAGGACTCAGAGGACACGTTATGAAAGTTGTGGTTTGTGTGAAACAGACGCCGAGTACGACGGCCGTTTTTCGAGTGCAAAATGGAAGCGTACGCTGGGATGATCCTGGCGGCAAGCCGAACGTGGTTAATCCCTGGGATGAGTACGCCATTGAAGAGGCGATCCGTCTGCAGGAAAAGCATGGTGGGGATGCGATTGCCCTGACCATGGGCAGCGAGGAGAGCAAAGAAGCGCTGAAGACGGCCCTGGCGATGGGCTGCACGGAAGCGGTGCTGGTCGCGGATGAAGCCTTTGAGGGTTCGGATACGCTGGGCACGGCGCACGTGCTGGCTGCGGCAATTCGTCATCAGCAGGACGTGCAGGTGGCTGTGTTTGGTAAGCAGGCCATCGACGGCGATACGGGGCAAACGACGATTCAGGTTGCGGTGAAGCTGGGCTGGACGCCGTTGACGTTCGTTTCGGAGATCAAAGAGCTGGACCCTGACGCCGGCACAATTACGGTGGAGCGCCTGCTGGAGGGCGGCAAGGAAACCGTGAGCAGCCGCCTGCCGGTGGTTATCAGCGTGGTGAAGGAGATCAACGAGCCGCGTTATCCTTCTTTCATGGGCATCCGCAAGGCGAACCGCGCCGAGATTCCCACGTTGACGGCGGCCGATCTGGACCTGGACGCGGGTAGCGCGGGGAAAGCAGCCAGCAAAGTGGACTGGGCCAACGTCTACGAACTGCCGCCGCGCGACACGTCGGTAGAAATCATTGAAGGAGATACGGTCGAGGAGAAGGTGAAGAAATTGGCCGAACGACTGCTTGCGGAGAAAGTCATATGAGCGGGGTGTGGGTATGGATCGATCATGCCGGAGGTAAACTGGCGGCCATCAGTCTCGAGGTGCTGGGCGTCGGACGCAAAGTTGCCGATGGCTTAGCCCAGCCCTTGACGGCGCTGGTGACCGGAAGTGACGTACAGGGCGTCGCGGACGCGGCGTTTAACTACGGGGCGGACGCCGTGCTCGGCGCGGACGATCCGTCGCTGGCCGATTTTCGCGTCGAGGCGCACGGCCCGCTGGTGGCAAAACTGGCCCAAGAGCGCGAGCCTGTCGTACTGATCGCCGGGGCATCGACGCGCGGGCGCGATCTGTCGGCGTGGGTTGCCGCGGAGCTTGACGCGGGCCTGGTTCCCGACGGCATCGACGTCGAAATCAGTGACGGCAAAGTGGTGGTGACGCGGCCGGTGTACGCGGGCAAGCTGCTCGCCGATGTGCAGGTGACAGACGGCCTGCAGGTGATCAGCGTTCGCAGCCGCGCGCTCCCTCCGGCAGCAGAAACGGAGGGCAGCGGCGAGGCGGAATGGGTGGACCCGGTGGTCGCCGAAGACGATCTTGCGACCAAGATTACCGGCTTTGAAAGCAGCGCCGGAAAGGTGAGCCTGACCGATGCGCGCATTATCGTCAGCGGTGGACGTGGCGTGGGCGGCCCGGAGGGCTTCGAGCCGATTCGTGAGCTGGCCCAGGTGCTGGGCGGCGCGCTGGGCGCTTCGCGCGCCACTGTGGACGCAGGCTGGATCCCCTACGAGCACCAGGTGGGGCAGACGGGCAAGACGGTGAGTCCCGACCTGTACATCGCCAGCGGCATCAGCGGCGCCATTCAGCACCAGGCCGGCATGCGCACGGCGAAGGTGATCGTAGCCATCAACACGGACCCCGACGCGCCGATTTTTAAGCTGGCGAGTTATGGCATTGTTGGGGATTTATTTGAAGTGGTGCCGGCGTTGGCTGAGGAGTTTAGGAGGAGGTTGGGGGGTTAAGAGATTGGATATTGGGGATTGCACCAAGTTGAATGAGAGTTCGCCTGTCCGGGCACGTTCCATCTGTTGGGCGAGGTCCTCCGGATAGATTACCTCTGGCGTCAATTGTAGATCTTCCAGAGACCACCGGCGGGAGCCTTGAATCGCATCCCCGGAGCTGTTTACAATCTCTGGCTGCTCTTTAAAGAGCCGAACGAGAAAATGACGACGCGTGCAGCCTTACGAATCTGCGACATTATCCATCATGGAGTTAGCATGCGGCAAAAGCGGTAAATGCTGCTTCATCGTACCCGGTAACTTGATTTAAGAAGATTTTCTGCAAAGCGGGCCACGATTTTATTAATTTCCCTCTTATCAATTCCTACGCTATAATACCGCGGTACTTTATGTCGCGTTTAAGAGCAGGTAGGTCGCTAACGTGCCGGCGCCGCGAGTAGTGAAGGAGAGGGTAGACTGAAGAAGCAACTCCAGGGTCTGGTCGTGAAATCCCAGAGCGGTTTCTTCACCGTCGAAACAGCCGAAGGTCAATACATCTCTCAGATACGCGGGCGCCTGAAGCAGGAACGGAAGGGCACCGATATCGTCGCCATTGGCGACCGCGTTACTATCTCTGTTAACCCTGACGGCAGCGGCCTAATCGAATCGGTCGAGGAGCGCGAGCGGGTGTTGTCGCGGGCGCGGCCCGCGCCCAGCGCGCGTCAGATGCTATCGGATCAGGAGCAGGTGTTGGTGGCAAATCCGGATCAGGTCGTTTTTGTCTTTTCTGTACGCCAGCCACCGCCGAGCCTACGCAAGCTGGACCGCTTTCTGGTGGTCGCCGAGATGAACGAGCTGCCGGCGGTGATCTGCGTCAATAAGTTAGACCTGGTAGCGGCGGCAGAGGCGCAGGAGACTTTCAGGATCTATGAGGAGATCGATTATCCGGTCATCTACACCAGCGCCATAACGGGCGAAGGGTTGGAAGAGTTGCGCGCCGCTTTGCAGGGGAAAATTTCGGTGCTCGCGGGCTCATCGGGCGTGGGCAAGTCCAGCCTTCTCAATGCCATGCAGCCGGGCCTGGGGCTGCGAGTGAGCGAGGTTAGCGAGGCGACGGAGAAAGGCATGCACACAACGCGGCACGCGGAACTTTTTGAGCTGGACCTGGGCGGGTACGTCGCGGACACGCCGGGTATTCGGGCAATAGCCCTGTTTGACATCGAACCCCAGGAGCTCGACGCCTATTTTCGTGAGATGGCGCCGCTAGTCGCCGACTGCCAGTTCAGCGACTGCACGCATCGCCACGAACCAAACTGCGCCGTGCGCAAAGCCGTAGAGGAGGGACGCATCTCGGCTCAGCGATACGAAAGTTATCTTCGTCTCCGTGACGAACATGACGCGTTGGACGATGCGCTCTATGAATGAGCGTTGCGCTCTATGAATGAGATTGATGCATTGGCGTGACAGAGGAATCCTCTGGCGGAGCAAACCAAACTGTCGTTGGCCTGGCTGGTCACCGTTCACGCTGATTGCCGCCTGCATGCTGTTTGTAAGCTGCGCGCAGCCGCCGCAAGCGCCTGGCGATGCGCTGCCCCAGACGGGCTACATGGTGGCGCCCGAATTTGCTCCGTATTACGAACTGTATGGGCCTCAATTGCTGGGAGAGCCTATCTCGGGACTTTGTGAAGTCGCCGGAGGACGGCAGGCGCAATATTTCCAGCGCATGCGCCTGGAAATCGGAGTTGATGGGCAGAGCGTGGTCTTCTATCCCCTGGGCGAGTGGGCTTATGCCGGTTTGCGACGCGTCACTGAGGCGCCGCTGCCAGAAGGCAGCCGGACTCGCGAATTTCCGGAAACGGGCATCATCGTGCGCGACGAATTTCTGGATTTTTACGAGCGCAACAGCGGGGAGACAGTTTTGGGGCCGCCTGTATCAGCGCAGCTCGACGAAGGGACGCTGCGCGTGCAGTATTTTCGGAATGGGCGGCTGGAGTGGCACCCCGACGCGCCGGTGGAACAGCGAGTGCGGCTGGGCATGCTGGGGCAAGCACACTATCTGCAGGCGGCGCATGACGTGACCTGCGAATTTCGGGCACGGCCGGTGGACGTGACGACCGTGCAGAATGTGGAAGTGCTGGCCAGCGCCGAGGCGCCGATTTTGTATACGGGCGAGCAGCAGATGATTTATGCGATGGTAACCACGCGCGCGGGTGTGCCGGTGACGGGAGCGCCGGTGATCCTGACGCTGCGCGATGCGGACTGGACGCTGACCGTAGACCTGGGGCGCACGGATAGCTCGGGCAAGGTGCAGGGCGGGCTGCAAATGCCCATCTTTGTGCCGGGACGCATGGTGGGCGTGAGCGTGGAGGCCCTGGGCTTGGAGGGGGTGTCGATCGGGAAGACGGGGTTGGCTTTTCAGACGTGGTGGTAGGGGCGAGGCAGGTCGGGACGGAATTGCCAGGATATTCTGGTCATCATTCCGACCTGCCTCGCCCTACAATAATCACCAGAACCGGCGTCGCCCGACCAGCGCCACGCCACCTAGGAACAGCGGCATAATCAGGGCCGCGGCGCAGGGCATGGCGACTCCAGGCGCATTTTCTGTGTTGTCGCTGCCTGAGGTGACGGGAGCGGGCGTGGCGTTTTGGGGCTCATCGGTCTGCGGCTGGTCGTCAGGCGCGGAGGCGGGCAGCGTGATGGCATCGTCACCCTCGCCTTCCACGATTTCGTAGGCGTTGACGCCAAAGACCACGATAATGCGCGAGCCCAGGGATAGATACTGGCCTAGCTCGGGCGCGGCGGAGAGCAGTTCGAAGTAGTCTTCACTGGCAAAGCTCACGCGCTGCGGCTGTTGCGCTTCGGCGTCGAAGGCAGTGTCGATCCACACGCCGTCGCGATAGACAAACGTCTTTGAGCCGATGCTCTGAACCACACCGACGGCGCTGCCGTCGCTGCTTACGCCACCGGCGGGTATGGTGGGCAGAGGAGCGGGCGCTTCGGCGGCAGCCAACTCACCTTCGGCCTGCGCTTCTTCCACGGCGTCGGCGCCGGAAACTGCGGCGGGTTCCTCTTCCACCTGCACGGCGTCTTCGACGATCGTTTCTCGCCCGCTTTGCGTAAAGATGTCGTCTTCTTCGATGAGGAAGCTGGTGTAGGGCGTGATGATCCCGTAACGGATGCTGAGATCGACCACGCTCTCTACCAGCTCGCTGCTTTCACCGTGCAGGCGAATCTGCTGCAGCAGGTGGCCAATGGCGCGGGTGGCCCAGAGGCGGGGGATGAACGCGTCGCCACCTGACTCAGCGAAGTTTATGTCTTCGTAGACGAAGCGCTGTGGCTCCCCGTTTACTTCACCGCTGAGCGTAATCGTGGCGGGGCCGCCCTGCCGGTAGCGCCCGGCGACGATCATTTGCGTGCCCGCGAAGAGGTCAGACAGCTCGGTGGGGTAGGTTTGTTCGACGGTGACGCCGTCCACCTGCAGCGAGACGTTGGCGAGGACCGGCGTGCTGACTTTGGCATAGAAGCTGCTGACGGCTTCGTCGATGGCCTGACCGGGACGCACGTAAGTGGTCGTGCCGCGATGGTTTTCGGACAGGCTGCCCAGCAACAGGGTATCGACGTCGTCGCCGACGCCGAAGGAAAAAATGCGGGCGTTGGCCGGCGCGGCGTCTTCTACGGCCTGCAGCAGCAGCGGGGTTTCCACGATGCCTTCGGTCGCCAAGCCGTCGGTGAGGAACAAGACCGTCAGCGGGCGCTCGCCGTCCGTCTGTTGCACCGCTTCCAGCAGCGCCAGGCTGATGTTGGTGCCGCCCAGGGCCTCCAGCCTGTCGATAAAGCTGTGCGCGGCGGCCGCGTCCTCGGCGGCGGTCAATTGGGGCGCGTAGCTGCGCACGCCGGTGCTGAAGGTGACGATGTTGAAGCGGTCGGTGGGGTTGAGGTGATCGACGACGTAGTGGGCGGCTTCTTTGGCCTGGGCCAGCTTTTCGCCTTCCATGCTGCCTGAAGTATCGAGCACCAAGATGACGTCTCTAGCGACGACAGCGTCGGAGTCAACCTCGACGGTAGGCGCGACCAGCAGGAGGAAGAAGCCGTCCTCGTTGGCTTCCTTGTAGGTGAGGACGTTGAGACCGATACTCTCGGGGCTCACGGTGTAATAGAGCTCGAAATCCTGCTGCGGCAGCACGTTCTGGTCTTCGTAACCGGCGACGGCGCGGAACTGCCCCTCGCGCTCGATGGCGACAGCATGGCTGGGGGAGTAAATGGCGCGGATTTCTTCGCGCGATTCGACCTCTAGCCGTATACTCTGGCTCTCCAGCGGCGTGCTGGTGTAGAGGTCGCTGGACTGGGGATAGACGTAGTGGATCAGGCCGTTTTCTGCGGGCAGCACCTGGCTGTATTCGATCTCGACGAGGCGCTCGTCGCGCGGCGGAATGGGGAAGACGTTAGCCTGGATGGCGCTGTGGCCCACGTATTCCAGCAGGGCCGGGTCGCGCAGCTGGCGTACGATCTCATCGTAAATGGCTCGCGCTTCGCCGGCTTCGAGGATTTTGGCCTCGATAGGTTGGCCGTCTACCCACATCGTGAGCTGATTGACGGCGGCGCCCTCCGGCAGCGGAAATAGGTAAGTACCTTCGAGCATCCAGTCGTTAGGGTTCACGAATAGCTGCTCGATGTGGGTGGTGGCGACCTGGTCGGCGATGGTCACGTCCACGCGCTGGTATTCGATGCGCAGGCCATCGACGTTCCAGATGGGCGGCGTGACTCGGGGTGGTAGTGGCGTGGGATCGATGGGATCCTGGGCCAGCGCGGGCCGGACGGCGGCAGGCAGAACCGCCAGGGTGAATAGAAACAGTAGGAAAATTAGTGGTTTGGGTAATCTCTCCTTCATGACCTTTTTCTCCTTTATAACGAGGCGGCGTTTTGGCGTCTATTTGTTAGACGTGTAAGGGAGGGGAAAGGTTCCGCGGGGGATGTGGCGTGTGGGATGTGGAGTGTAGAGTGAGGGGCTGAGCGGATGAAAGGGTGAAGGTCAAGTTCGGGAGGGGTGGGAGAGGAGGTTGCGGTAGAGGACTTGAAGTTGGCGGATGCTGGATTCTAGGGAGGCTTTGTCGACAGCGGTTTGTCGGGCTCGGAGGGACATTGCGGCGAGGGATGGTTGCTGGGACAGAGCGCGAGAGAAGACGTGGCACAGGGCGTGGGGGTCACCGGCGGCGAAGAGAAAACCGTTGGCGCCGTCTTCGACGAGCTCGGGGTTGCCGCCAACGGCCGAAGCCACGGCGGGAAGGCCACAGGCCATAGCTTCGGCGAGGGCATTGGAGAAGCCTTCGGAACGGGAGGGTAAGACGAAGAGATCGGCGGCCTGGAGGTAGGGCAAGACGTCGTGCTGGCGACCGGCGAAATGAATGGTCTCGGGCGCGATGTGACCGGCAGCGAACCCCTCTAGCGCGGGCCGCTGCGAGCCGTCGCCGACGATGAGCAACAGGGCGTCGCGCTGCGCGGGCTCGGGCAGTTGTGACCAGGCCTGCAGCAGAATGTCAACGCCTTTGATGTTCTCAAGGCGGCCGACGTAGAGGACGATACGGCGGTTGGTGGGGAGGTTTAGCTGTTGGCGGTGGGTTTGTTTTTGGGTGGCGGTTGCTGGTTGGAATGCGATGATATCGACGCCATTAACGATATGCGCGATGCGGTGGGGAGCTACGCC
>JAICPS010000140.1 GCA_025929715.1 Anaerolineae bacterium
ACAGGCGCTGAAGTATGCACGCACTCGGGCCACGGCCGAGGGCGACATCGACCGCGCCGCCCGGCAGCAGCAGGTTGTGCTGGCGGCGCGCGACAAGCTGCTGCGCCTCGACATGGCGCCCCGCCTGCTCGTGCAGGCGCCACAACTGTGGCAGACGTTCCAGAGAAACGTGGACACTAACCTCACGCTCGAAGAGGCCCTGCAGTTGGGCTTGCTGGCGCAGGACATCCCACGCGAGAGCATCCGCATGGAAGTGATCGACTACGATTACGTCTACAACGAGACGACCCTCGACGGGCAGCAGGTGCTCGTCCCCGACCGCGAAAGCATTCGCACCCTGCGCGACCAGCTATTCGCCCCGCCCGCCATCCCCACCCCGGTCACCGAAAATTTGCCGCAGATGATGCTCGAAGAAAACGCGCGCATCATGGTCCATAACGGCACTTCTGTGTTCGGCCTGGCAGGCGACACCGAAACCTACCTGAAGCGATTTGGCTTCCAGGTAATCGGCGTCGGCAACGCCGATTCCGCAGCCTACCCTACTACCCAGATCCTCGATTTCGGTTCGCACCCCAGCACCACCCGCTACCTCGCGCAAGTCATGGAAATCCCCCCACTCAACATCAGCTACAGCAACGAACCGGCCGGACAGCACGACGTGCTGATCATCCTGGGCAACGACTGGCAGCTGCCGACGCCGGAGCCGTAGGAAGCGTTGAGTGTATTATGACTGGCGCTACTGCAGATTCAAACTACGCAATAACAGCGGCAGCTCGGTGATCGCTTTGCCGGCGCCGAGGGCGGTGCAGGCGATAGGATTGTCGGCCACGTAGGCGGGGACGCCGGTCTCGCGGGTGAGCATGGCGTCGATTTCGCGCAGCAGCGCGCCGCCGCCGGTGAGAGCCATGCCGCGGTCGATAATGTCTGAGGATAGCTCAGGAGGCGTCTTGGCAAGGACGGCGCGGATGACGTTGACGATGGCCGACAGCGGTTCTTCCAGCGCCTCTTCAACCTCATCCGAGGTCAGAGTGATCGTGCGCGGCAGGCCGGCTACCTGGTCGCGGCCCTGGATCGTCATGTCAAGGCGCTCTTTCAGCTCGGCTGCGGCGCCGATCTTGATTTTGATCGCTTCGGCTGTGGGCTCGCCAACCACGAGGTTGTACTTTTTACGAATGAAGCTGACGATGGCGTCGTCGAGATGGAGCCCGCCCACGCGCACCGATTCGGCGCAGACGATGCCGTTCATAGAGACGACCGCTGCTTCGGTGGAGCCGCCGCCCATATCGACGATCATGTTGCCGGTAGGCGTGCCCACGGGCAGGCCGGCGCCAATTGCCGCCGCTAACGGTTCGTGAATTAGGTACACTTCGCGGGCGCCGGCTGCCAGGCCGGCCTCGCGCACGGCGCGGCGCTCGACGCTGGTGACGCCAAACGGCACGCTGATCATGACGACGGGCTTGCGCAAATTGAGCCGTCCTGTCACCTTCTGGATGAAGTAGCGCAGCATGGCCTCGGTGACGAAGTAGTCGGCGATCACGCCGTCGCGTAGCGGGCGCATCACCTCGATTTCTTCCGGCGTGCGGCCGTACATTTCACGCGCCGCGCGACCTACCTCGACGATTACTGTTTTTTCGCCATCTTCCCGCAGGGCCACAACCGATGGCTCCTGCATAACCACGCCGCGGCCCTGGTCATATACCAGGACGTTGACGGTGCCCAGATCGATGGCGATGCGCGATGTGAGGAGACCCACGTTTATTCGCCTTCCTCTTCTTGGTCGGACGGCGCGGCAAAACCACCGGCGGCTGGCGTACTCGCGGAAACTCGCGCAGCACGACGACGACCACTGCCGCGACGGCGGCTGATGTCAATGCGAATCTGAGCGCGACGCAGGGAGGCTTCTATCTGTGCGTAGCGCTCGGAGTCCTCGGGTATGCCCTCGCGCATGGCCTGTTCGGCGCGGTCGCGGGCCTGCTGCGCCCGCTCGACGTCGATCTCTTCGGCCTGCTCAGCCGAATCGGCGAGCAAGGTGACGCGATCCGGCAGGATCTCGGCGAAGCCACCGCCGATGGCGAAATACTCTTCCTCGCCGCCGCGCCGCACGACTACTTCGCCGTATCCCAGCGTCGTCAGCATAACCATGTGATTAGGCAGCACGCCCAGGCGCCCTTCGGTACTGGGCAGGTTGACCGAATCTACTTCCTCGCGGAAGACGGTGCGCTGTTGGGTGATGATTTCACAGAGTAGTGGCATCGCATTACCTACAACTATCCTTCCGCTCGCAGTCGTTCTGCTTTTTCCACTGACTGGTCGATGGTGCCGACCATGAAGAAGGCCTGTTCGGGCAGGTCGTCGTGCTTGCCGTCGAGAATCTCGCGGAAGCCACGCACCGTTTCGGGAATGGGCACGTACTCGCCGCTGAGGCCGTGGAACTTCTCGGCCACGAACATGGGCTGGCCCAGGAAACGCTCGATCTTGCGCGCGCGGGCCACGAGCAGCTTCTGGTCTTCGCTCAATTCGTCGATGCCCAGAATGGCGATGATGTCCTGCAGGTCTTTGTAGGTCTGCAATACTTCTTTCACCTCGCGCGCCGTGCGGTAGTGCTCTTCGCCCACGATATGTGGCTGCAAAGCGCGGCTGGACGAGGAGAGGGGATCCACCGCCGGGAAGATACCCTTGGCGAACACGCTGCGCTCCAGGGTGATGCTGGCGTCGAGGTGGGCAAAGGTTACGACCGGCGCGGGATCGGAGTAGTCGTCGGCGGGAACGAAGACGGCCTGCATTGAGGTGATCGATCCAGTTTTGGTCGAAGTAATGCGTTCCTGGAGATCGCCCATCTCGGCGGCCAGTGTGGGTTGGTAACCCACAGCGCTGGGCATACGCCCCAGCAGCGCGGACATTTCCGCGCCGGCAAGCACGTAGCGGAAAATGTTGTCGATGAACAGCAGCACGTCGCGCCCTTCGTCGCGGAAATATTCGGCCATCGTCAGGCCGGACAGCGCCACGCGCAGGCGCACGCCGGGCGGCTCGTTCATCTGGCCGAAGACCATGGCGACCGAATCGAGCACGCCGTAGTCCTGTAATTCGTAGTACATATCGGTGCCTTCGCGCGTACGCTCGCCCACGCCGGCAAAGACAGAAACGCCCTCGTGCGCCGTGGCCACGGAGCGGATCAGCTCGGAAATCATCACCGTCTTACCCACACCCGCGCCGCCGTATACGCCGGTCTTACCGCCGCGAAGGAGCGGCGCAATCAGGTCAATGACCTTCAGACCGGTCTCGAACGTTTCGACAATCGTGGATTGCTCGTCGAAATCGGGCGCATCCCGGTGAATGGGGTACTGCAACTCGGTGGCGGGCGTTGGCCTGCCGTCAATCGCTTCGCCGGTGACGTTAAAGACGCGGCCCAAGGTGACGGGGCCGACGGGCACGCGGATGGGCGAGCCGGTGGGGCGCACGGTGACGCCTCGCGCGAGGCCATCGGTGCTGTCCATCGCCACGGTGCGCACCATACCCGCGCTCAGGTGCTGCTGTACTTCCAAGACCAATCGTCCGTCGGGTCCCGTTTCGATCTCTAAGGCGTCGAAAATCTCCGGCATGTCCTCGTCGTCAAATTCTACATCTACGACCACGCCACGGATGGCGCGGACGACTCCATTGCCATTAGCCATTGGATCCTCCATGGATCTGCATCGAATTTCACGACTTTTGGTCTTATCATTTGTGTAATTCGCGTAATTCGGGGCATAGATCTCTCTGTTATTATTTCGATAACGCTTCGGCGCCGCCGACGATGTCTAGAATTTCGTTGGTGATAGCGGCCTGGCGCGCTTTGTTTCGTTCCAGGATCAGGAAGTCGACCAGGTCGGCGGCGTTGTCGGTGGCGTTGTTCATGGCCAGCATGCGCGCGCTGTGCTCGCTGGCCTTCGCTTCTAATACCGCCTGATAAATTTGTAATTCGGTGAAGCGAGGAACGACCTCGTTGAGGATTGCTTCCGCATCAGGTTCATAGTTGTAAACGCGCTCGGCCGCAGCTTCCATGTCAACGCCTTCGACGTATTCCGAGACGGCCATCCCTTCCAGGTCCAGCGGTTTCAGGGGCAGCAACTGCTGCACGACGGTCTCGCGGGCTGCCAGATTGATGAAGTTGGTATAGGCAATGAAGACGTCGTCTACTTCCCCGGACAGATAGTCGTTGACGACGACGTCCACAATCGGCGCGGTGGTGTAGAGCGAAGGCTCGTCGGGAATATCGTCGAAAAGGGCAACCACGTTGTAGCCGCGCCGCACCAGGAGGCTATGTCCCTTGCGGCCTACGGAAATGACGCGAGCCGGCCGCGGCAGCGCGCGAATGAAGCGCTCGGCGTAACTGATGATGTTGGCGTTGTAGGCGCCGGCCAGCCCGCGGTCGGCGGAAACGACGATAACGGCCGAATTCTTGATTTCGTCGCGAGGCGCCAGCAGCGGATGGCGCGCCTCGCCCGCGCTGGGCTGCGATGCCAGGTTAATGAGAATCTCGAATGCCTTCCCGGCATAATCGCGCGACGCTTCCACCTGTTTCTGCGCCTTACTGGCCTTCGCAGCCGAAACAGCCGCCAGCGCGCTGGTAACTTGGGAAATATTTTTAACGCTGCGGATGCGCCTGTTCAGTTCGCGTTCGGTGGCCAAAGATTACGCCTCCCACTGCGCATTAAAATCTGTAATCGCCTGCTTCAGCCCCTCTTCCGTCTCTTCCGTGAACTGGTAGGTTTCCATAATGGCGCGGCCTACTTCGGGGCGGGCGGTGTCCATGTAGTGCAGGAAATCTTCTTTCCACCGTGTGATGTCGTCCACGGCGATTTCGTCCAGGTGGCCCCGCGTGCTGGCGTAGATGACCATGACCTGGTGGTCCAGCGGGTAGGGCGCGTACTGCTGCTGCTTCAAGACTTCCATGAGCCGCGCGCCACGGTCTAGTTGGCGCTGCGTGGCGCGATCCAGGTCGGAACCGAACTGGGCAAAGGCTGCCAGCTCGCGATACTGAGCCAGGTCTGACTTCAGACCGCCGGCAACACGCTTCATTGCCTTGTGCTGGGCGTCGCTACCCACGCGGGAGACGGAGTTGCCGGTGTTGATGGCCGGCCGCTGGCCCTGGTTGAAGAGGTCTGTTTCCAGAAAGATCTGCCCGTCGGTAATGGAAATAACGTTGGTGGGGATGTAGGCGGACAGGTCGCCCAGGAGCGTCTCGATGATGGGCAGCGCGGTGAGCGAACCACCAGAAGTTGGAATCTTCTTGATTTCATAATTCTCGGGATTGTCCAGCTTCTGCAGCGCCGCCTCGGCTGTTTCCCAGTCATTGTTCCCGAAATAGACCTGGCCGTCTACGCCGGTTCTTGTCTCACCGGTGACTTCCGTGCCCTTCTCGACGATGACCAGCTCGTCGCGCAGGCGCACGGCGCGTTCCAGGAGGCGGCTGTGCAGCGAGAAGATGTCGCCGGGATACGCTTCGCGGCCCGGCGGACGGCGCAGCACCAGGGACATCTCACGATAAGCCCAGGCGTGCTTGGAAAGGTCGTCGTAGACCACCAGCACATCTTGCCCACGGTCCATGAACTCCTCGCCGATGGCGCAACCGGCGTACGGCGCAAAATACTGGAGCGGCGCGGGGTCGGAGGCGCCTGCAAGGACGACGATTGTGTATTCCATGGCGCCCAGTTCTTCCAGGTTGGCCACCACCTGCGCCATCCCCCCAACGCGCTGGCCGATGGCCACGTAGATGCAGATCATGTCCAGGCCTTTCTGGTTGACGATGGTATCCAGGGCAATTGCCGTCTTGCCGGTCTGGCGGTCGCCGATGATTAGCTCGCGCTGGCCGCGGCCGATGGGGAACATGGCGTCGATGGCGATGATACCCGTCTGTACGGGGGTATCCACGCCCCTGCGTTCGATGACGCCGGGTGCGATACGTTCTACCGGGCGCCGCCTGGTGGTGTTGATAGGGCCTTTGCCGTCCAGTGGGTTGCCGAGCGGATCTACCACACGCCCGATGAGGGCGTCGCCAACGGGCACTGAGGCGATACGGCCGGTTGTGCGCACTTCGTCGCCGCTTTCGATCTCCGCGTAGTCGCCCATGACGACGATACCGACGCTATCGGGTTCGAGGTTCAGGGCTACACCGGCTACACCGCTGGCAAATTCTACGATTTCGCTGGCCTTGACGTCTGCCAGGCCGCTGGCGATGGCGATACCATCGTAAACGGCCAATACGGTGCCGACGCTCTGGCGGCCAACGCTGGGTCGGAACTCCTCGATCTGTTTGAGAAGTGAGTCAGCGATATTTTGAAATTCTGGGGTAAGGGTTGCCATACCAAGCTCCTTAGTTTTATCCTGTCAGACCGGCGACGATGTCTGCGTCGAGCCGGGCGACGACGGCGCTTATCAGGCGCACCGTATCGTCGTAATCTTTGCGATGAATAATGGCGCCGTGGCTGTGAATGTGGCGCGCGGGCACGCCGACGACGACGGTGGGCACGCCCGTTTCGTGCAAATGTATCGCGGCGCCGTCGGTCGCGCCGCCCTGCATGGCGTTAAACTGGAGCGAAATGCCCAGTTCGGCGGCCGTGTCGATGATCAAATCGCGCAATTTTAGATTGGGAATCATACGCGCATCAAAAACCAGCACCGACGGCCCACCGCCGAGCCTGACGTTGCATTCTTCGTCTTTGATACCGGGTACATCGCCGGCAATATCCGACTCCAAAATAATGGCGACGTCGGGATTGACCGCACGCACGCTGGTCGTCGCTCCGCGCACGCCAACTTCTTCCATCACCGTCGCTACGCCATAGAGCTCATTGGGACGGCCGTTACCATTGTTGAAGCCGCGTAGCACGTCGACCACGACGGCGCAGCCGATGCGATTATCAAAAGCCTTGGACAGGTATGTTTTTGGATTTGCCAGCACGGCGAAACTGCTGTCTGGCACGACCGGATCGCCCACGCGCACGCCAGCAGCGGCGACCTCCTCCTGAGAGGTGGCGCCGATGTCTATGAACATGTCTTTTTTCTTGACAACCTTATCGCGTTCTTCGGCGTCCAGCAAGTGCGGTGGCTTGGCGCCGATGACGCCGATTACGTCGCCCTTATGCGTCTTGATCACCACGCGCTGTCCCAAAAGAACCTGATCCCACCAGCCGCCGAGCTGCAAGAACTTCAGAAAACCTTCGTCCGTGACGTAGCGCACCATGAAACCGATTTCGTCCATGTGCCCCGCGATCATGACGCGCGGTCCGTCTCCGTCCTGGCAGCAAATGAGACTTCCCAATTTGTCCTGTGTAACCGTACCAAGTGGTTCAAGGTACTCTCGTAAGAGTGCGCGTACTTCGCTCTCATATCCGGGTACGCCGTGTGCTTCGGTGAGCGCTTTTAAGAATTCTACGGTTTCGTCCACGGCCTCGTGACCTTTAGGGGAAATATACACTGTTGATTGGCGAGCAAGAGATACAAAATAGCCACTCTGGTAGCCTTCCGGATATTACCTTAGCTAGGTTCTTTTGTCCAACAATTCACAAACGACGCGAGCCTCTTTTATCTCCAGATGAGCAATGTTGCAGGAGTTGAGGGCAACATTAGAATAAAGGCTTCATTGCAATTGCGGCCCGGCGTTTCGTCGCGGGGCCTGCCGGTGTCAGAAACAATCGCCGATGACGCGGTCTAAAAGGACAGAACCTGAGCAGCGCCTGCCGGCCAACGGCCACCTGGTACTTATCATCGCCGTCTACCTGCTTCTTACGATCTTTTATACGGTTTTCATTCCACCATTCGAGGGGCCCGACGAGCCTCAACATTACGCCTACGTCACGTGGTTGATTCGCACCAACAGTTTTCCGCCAAAGGATGAACCGGCAGGGGAGACAGGCATTGAACATGAGTCAAGCCAGCACCCCCTCTACTACCTGCTGGCGTCTCTTCCCGGCCGGCTGGTGGATATCGATGACCCGCCGCTCGTATATCGCCCGAACCCGAACTTTATCGGACCTCTTGATCGCGACTATCCCGACAACGACAACCGGGCGATCCACTATGTGGGAGATGTGCAGCCTTTGGCCGGCGGCCGGCTGGCATTTTACCTGGTACGAGGCGTTACTATGATCTTTGGCGCGCTGCTTATTACCGGCGTGTATGGTCTGGCGCACGAGATCGCGCCTTCTCGCCGGCACTTTGCCCTTTTTTCGGCGCTCCTGGTCGCAGTGACGCCCCAGGTGGTTTTTCTAGGTTCTGTCGTTTCTAACGACGTGCCGGTAGCAGCCCTGGGCGCCATGACGCTGTGGGCGTTGGCCCGGCTGTTCCGTCGTGGCTATAACACGAGGAGGGCTGTTCTGCTTGGCGCGGTCTTTGGTCTCGCCGTGCTAACTAAGGCCAGCGCGCTCGCGCTGGCTGCTCCGATTGCGGTGGGGCTACTGCTCGTGAAGAAGCGCCAAGGACAGGCGGCGGGAGAGTTTCTAACGATGAGCCTCGTCGCCGGTGCAACCACGTTGCTCGTCGCCGGCTGGTGGTTTGTGCGCGGCTGGATTCTATATGGTTCCCCGCTGGGCCTGGAAACGCACGATGCAACCACATGGGCCATCGTTAGGCCTGAAGATATCGAGCTGGCATGGAGGCGTTGGTGGGAGGTTTTTCGCTCATTCTGGGCCTGGTTGGGTTGGGGCACGCTGCGCGCTGACTATCGCTCCTACTATGTGATGGCTGGCCTAGTGTTGCTGGCGCTTGCCGGATTGGGTCTCGGCTTATGGCGTCGCCGGCAGGCAAACCGCGAACGCGAGCAGCCCCCCCTCGATCGCGGCGCTTTGCTGCTGGCGGTTAACGGCGTAGCCGTACTCGCCAGCGCGCTCCTGCTCGAACTCTGGATGCGCCGGGTGATCGCGCCATTTGGCAGGCTGCTTTATCCGGGGTTGGCTGCTGTCATGGTTCTGCTCATCGCCGGCTGGTGGTCCCTGCACCGCCGACTGCCACTGATTCCTATCGCATTTCTCTTCTTAGTTGCCTTGTTGCTGCCGGGCCAGGTGCTGCAGCCGGCATACGTGCGGCCCCGACCGCTGAGTCCGCAGGAGACGGCAGCCCTTGGTCCCTCGCTCAACCTGACCTTTGGCCGCGCACCAGATCAAGCGTTTGCAGAACTGATCGAGGTCAGTGTGCAGGAAAAATCGGTGGCAGCGGGCAACCTGATTCCGGTACGGGTGTGCTGGCGCGCGCTAGGCGCGGCGGAACGTGATTATTCGGTATTCCTGCAGGTCATCGGCCCCGAAAACAGGCTTATTGCCGGGCGGCGCACCTTCCCGGGCCTGGGCTCATATCCGACTTCGCAATGGGAGGCGGGCGAGGTTTTTTGTGACTTCGTCAAGATCGAAACGCGAGTGGAACCGGCCGTCGAGCCCCTCGTCTACCAGGTCGAGGTCGGCATGATCGATCCTGAAAGCAACCGGCGAGTTCCTATTTTCGACGGACTAGGCAATCGGTGGCCGGTCGCCTTTGTCGATCGGGTTCGTGTTTATTCAGAATCGCTAACCGAGCCGGCGGCCCAGGAAGTGGCCGAGGATGGACCCGCTTTGCAGCTCATCGACCAC